>JADLHR010000073.1 GCA_020848665.1 Anaerolineae bacterium | reverse complement strand
GCTAAGAGCCTTCAACGGACGATATTCGCAGAGGTAGGCTTACCCTTGCCAACACTCGCACACGGCTCGCTGCCCACACCCCGCGACCGATTCGCCGCTGCGCTGGAGCGCCGCCCGCTGATCGGGCGCGTCCCGCATTTCGAGCTGGTCTTCTTCCTGACGATGGAAGCGTTCGGCAAGGTGCACCCCTCGCACCGCGATTATGAGCAGTGGCTGCAGATGGAGGAATACGAGCGCCAGCTTCACCGCGCCAACATGGCGGACGTGTATCTCGCCACCGCCGAGCGATACGAGCACAGCGCCATCTTCTTGCATCCTAACCCCGACAGTGTGGAGGAAACGATCCACCTGATTGACCTGATCCGCGAAAAGAGCGGCGACCGCTACTTCCTGCTGCGGCACGGTGACGCCACCTTTGGCATCCCCGACGGCCACCATATGGCCGAGTTCTGTTACCGGCTGATTGACGAGCCAGACGCGCTCAAGGCCGAGGCGCAGGCGCGGGTTGAGGCCCGGCTGCGCCAGGCGGATGCGCTGGCCGCGCATGGCGGGCTGGACGGGTTCGCGCTGTGCACCGACTACTGCTTCAACACCGGTCCGTTCCTCAGCCCGGCGCAGTTCGCGGAGTTCGTCGCGCCCTATCTCGCGCAGCTTGTGGCAGGGCTGCGCGCGCGCGGCTTCTACGTGATCAAGCATACCGACGGCAACATCATGCCGATCATCGATCAGCTCGCGCAGGCCGGGCCGCACGCCCTGCATTCGCTCGATCCGCAGGGCGGCGTCGATATTGCGGAAGTCAAGCGGCGCTATGGGCGCGAGCTATGCCTGATCGGGAATGTCAACTGCGGGCTGCTGGACACCGGGACTGACGAGGAAGTGATCGCCTCGGCGCGCTACGCGCTGCGCCACGGGATGCCGGGCGGCGGTTATATCTTCTCGACCAGCAACTGCATTTACACCGGCATGCCGCTGCGCCGCTACGAGCTGATGCTCGACGTGTGGCGCGAGCACGGCAATTACCCGCCCCTCACCCCGCCGAAGGACTGACGCACCGCAGATATTCAGCCACGACCCCGTCTGGAAATGGCTCTGGGAAGAAGGCGCGCCCACGCGCCTCGGTCCGGCTGAAAGTCAGCCCGCCGGTCATGATCGAAGTTCAGTCATATCAGGTTAAGGCGCTGCGTGTGGCGCAGCAGGGCGAGCAGATCGCCTGGGAGGAAAGCGACCTGCTCGAACGCTGATCAGCACCCTGCTGCTGGACTTCAGTTGGAGCTTTGACCCTGATCTACTTCCCCGCGTAGGCCGTGCGCGATACCCGCCCGACCTGCGCCGGATTGTCTTCATTGCGCGCCCAGCGCACCAGCCAATCGCGCGTGGCGGGCAGCACCAGGTAGATCAACAGCGCGGTGCTGAGCATCGGCGCGGGTGCGAACATCGAGAACGTCCCCTTGTCGAGCATACTGTCGATAGCGACCGGATAGCCGCCGATCATCGACATGATCGCCGCGCCGATCCCGACCATCTGCGCCCAGCTACGCCGTCCCAGCAGCGCAAAGATGAACACCGCCCAGACCGCCGCGGCCCACCAATTGACCTGCTGGACCATCACGTACAGCCCCTGCACAATGTCATCTTCAATGATTTGAATGCGGTCAATCGCTGCTACGCCGTCCATGAACGACAGCACATAGGCCAGACCGGCCACAAACGCCAGCGCTGCCGGCTTGCGATGCACTTTGCGCAGCCACACCAGCCCGATCCATGCCACCAGCGTGGGCACGAAAGTGATCGCCATATAGGGCGTCTGGCTGCGGCTGGCCGCCGGGATCATCGGGAAGAAGCCGCAGACCAGCGCGATCGTCCCGGCGATAATACCGACCATCCAGGCCCACTTCTGCCGGATCAGGAACCCATAGAAGGAGACGACCCACAGGGCGGTCGCCGCCGCGATCAGGTAACCGAGCACCGGGAAGACGTAACGAATCACGTTCGCTTCGTCGGGCCGCCCGGCGTCAATCTCAACCTGGATCAAAAAATTGTAGCTCAGCACAAAGATGATGAACCCCGCCGCAGCGGCCAGGATGCCGACGAAGGCCAGCAGCGCCCCCATCCTGGGTGAGTAATCATCGGTCATGATGCAGTTCCCCCTTCAGAATCTCGTTGTACGCGCATCACGCGCTTGCTAGCATTTTGTGTTTTATATCACAAGGGACACGGCATGTCTTTGCTCTTTCGCAAACACCCGGCGCACCGCGCCAAGCTGTGCCATAATAGCGGCCACAAGCGCGGCGCCATACAGGGTAGAAGCAAGTCAGATGGAACGCAGAATGAGCGAGGAATGAGCGAGGAATTAGCGCGGCTTCTGGCCCAAAACACTATCTTTCAACACCTGACCGCCGGCCAGCGCAGCCAGGCCGCCGCTGCCGCCCAGCGGCGCCGTTTTCCGGCCGGATCGTTCATTACCCATTACGGCGATATCTGGCCGTACCTGTTCATCGTCGGCGTCGGGTCAGTGGATGGCATGAAAGAATCCGCCGATGGCCGCCAGTTGATCGTGCTGACGCTGGTACGGAGCGAATTGTTCTGGGGGCTGGCCTTCTTCAATGACGGGATGAAGACGCCCGTCGCGCTGGTGGCGCGCGAGACGACGGAGATCCATGTCTGGCCGCGTGACGCGCTGCTGCCGCTGCTGCTCGATACGCCCCAGGCGCTGTGGAGCCTGAGCCAGCGTATGGTTGTGCGGATGGCCCAGGCCAGCCAGATTCTGGAGGGGCTGGCATTTCAGCCGGTGTCGGGGCGGCTGGCGCGTTTTCTGCTGGACCGGTTCTCCGATGCGGGCGAGGCGTCGCTGGAGCGCAGCCTGACGCTTGACGACATCGCCGCCCACATCGGTTCTACGCGGGAAATGGTCTGCCGGGCGCTGTATCAGTTCTCCGACAAGGACTTCATCCGCATCACCCGCACCGAGTTCACCCTGATCGACGAGGCTGGCCTGGCGGACATCGCCGCGCGCGGTTAGAGGCTGTTATGCACTTCGTGGCCTGGTTTCCAGGCCATCCCCCCATCCTTCCGACCTGCGGTCGGCTTTCCTTCCCCCAGAACGAGGGAAGGGAAAAAAACCGGATGGACTCCCCTTCCCTCATTTTGGGGGCAAGGGGCCGGGGGATGGGGGGCTTTACCCGGCGCGCAAGTGCATAACACGCTCTAGAGCGTCAGCCCGCAGTCAGCTCTCTGGCGTGGGTCAGGCGCGCGATGCTGTCGTTCAGCCCACCCGGCCGGTTGCGCATCAGCCAGATTTCGCGCTGCTCGGCGACGATCGCGTCGAATTCCTGCGCCAGTTCGTCCCTTGAAAACTCCCCGTCAACCATCTGGAACAGCGCCCGCTGCGCGCCATGTCGCAGCAGGCGTGCGACATGCGCAAACTCGCGCTGGATCAGCCCGGCGTCCAGCGCGGCCACCCGCGCGCGCCCCATCGACTGCACCAGCGCGTCGATCTCATCCAGCGTGTCGTGCAGACGCGCCCGCAGGCCCTCGTCGGTCCGCTGCTCCGGCTTAAGCGGCCTGAGGTACACGTCGAACAGCAGGCTCCCCCACTGGTTCGACACCTGATACAGGTTGCCGAGATCGTAGGCGGCCCGGCCCATAACTCGTGCTTCATCCTGGAAGGCGAACGTGTCGAGCGCCAGGGGCAGATCGCAATCGACGTTAGGGCCGTAAGCCCAGCTCAGCGCCGCGCCATAGGCGAAACCCAGGTAGCTGACCGGCAGCGGCTGCCAGTGCCCGTTATCGCCCCAGTCGGTGTTGAGCAGCCCAATCGCGCCGTGCTCCAGCCCATGCGCGGCGGCGCTGCGAATGTTGGCGATACAGTTATCGGTCCTCCCGGCGAAACTGTTCCAGCCTGACGTGCCGGGGCAGACATAGAACGGCACGCCCGACCCGGCGAACAGGCGCGTCTTGCCTTCATAGTCATGATCGGCCTCGTAGCCCCATTCCAGCGCGATCGTGTCTTTCGGAACTTCGGACACCAGCTCCGGGTACTGATTGATGATATCGCCCCAGAACTGCATCGTGCGCCCGTGCTGCGTGACCAGCCGGTGAATTTCCAGCAGAAAATCGAGGTAGACGCGCCCCTTGCCACGCGCCTCGACCCATTCGCGGCTGCGCCCCAGGCCCAGGTCGAACGTCTCGTCGCAGCCGACGTTAAACAGCCTGCTGGCGAAATTGGGCAGCAGCTCGTCATACAGTCCGTTCAAAAACGGCAGCGACTCCGGCGCAGCAGGCGACAGGCTGAACGGCGGCAGCATCGATCCCCACGGCGCGCGGAACGGCGTTTCGGTTTCGGCCATCGGCAGATAGCGCGGATGATCGAACCAGCGATGCATGTGCCCGAAGCTGTTCTGATTAGGCGCCAGTTCGATGCACCGCTCGCGGCAGTAGGTGTCAAGCGCGCGAATCTGCTCAGCGGTCATCGGCGAGGCGTGCTCCCACACCTCGCGGTGCCTGGCGTAGGCGAAGGTATGCTCGGTATAAAGCTGAAGCTGGTTGATCTTCCACCCGGCGAGCAGATCGACCAGTTGGTACAGCGTCTCCATTGTCGGCACTTTGTCGCGGCTGATGTCGAGCATCACGCCGCGCGCCGGGAAGTCCGGCCAGTCGTCGATCACCAGCGCAGGCAGGGTCCGGCCCTGCGCCTGCACAAGCTGGGCCAGGGTAGCGACGGCGTAGAAGGCGCCTGGCACGGCGCGGGCGGTGATCGTGATCCCCTCGGCGCTCACCGCCAGTCGATAGCCTTCGTCCGAAGGGAACTGGCTGTTCCAGGCGAAGGTCAGCGCCGCCGCCGGTCCTTCGCCCTCAATCGGCCAGCTCAGCCGGGCGTAGCGAGCCAGCGCGGCCTGGGCGCGCTGCGCAGCGAACGCCAGTTCCGCGCCGTGTGACTCAGGAAGCGCGATGCGTCCCATTTCGGGCAGGGTCACGCTCCCTCCGGTGAACTCGATGCGTTGCGGATAAGGCAGCAGGACAAGCTCAGGTGATGTCAAGTCTATTCTCCTGTGGCGCTAGCCATGTAGCTTAACGAGTCTTATTTTATCCCGCAGGCCGGGCTGAACCACTTCGCTCTATCTACAATATCCGGCGCACGCTTCCCCGCACGATCCTATGCAAAATGAACAAGTGGAGCAGTTGCCCATTTTCTATGGCCCTGTAGCATTTACGCATATACTCAGATTAGCGGACAGCGTCCCTCGCCCGCCGCACCCCATGGCCGCTGTCTGCCCCGTCACCGGATCGCTTCCACGCTCACTATCCCCGGACTGTTGCCGGTGACGGAACTCGACCTGCTGGAACTGCTGGTTTTTACGCGTACTTGTTGCCACAGGAGGGAAAATGCGCCGCTTATTCGTTTTGCTGCTAGCCCTGAGTCTGGGCGTGGTCTCGCTGGGAGCCGCCAGCGCCCAGGACGAAAAGGTCCTGGTCGTCGGTCTCTCGGAAGACTACCATTCGCTTGATCCGAGCCGCGCCTACGAGCCGGGCGGATCGCTGATTCACCACTCGGTCTACGATACGCTGGTCACGTTCCCGTCGGACTCGGTCAGCGAGATCATCCCCAATCTCGCCGAAAGCTGGACGACCTCGGACGACGGGCTGGTGTACACCTTCACTCTGCGCGACGATGTGACCTTCTCGAACGGCGACTCCCTGACCGCCGAGGACGTGGTCTTCAGCTTCAACCGCATGAAGAACCTGAAGGACAACCCGTCATTCCTGGCGGACACGATCGCAAGCGTCGAAGCGGCGGATGACCTGACGTTCGTCATGACGCTGACGCAGCCTGACCCGGCTATTCTCGCCAAGATCATCTTCGACGCCTTCTCGGTGCTCAACGCCGACGAGGTGCGCGCCAACGGCGGCACCGATGCGGAAGACGCTGCCGAGACCGACACGGCGGAAGCATGGCTGATGAGCCACTCGGCAGGCACCGGGCCATACATGGTCGAGAGCTACGATCCAAGCGTCCAGACCGTCCTGGCGCGTAACCCGGGCTACTGGGGCGAGGCGCCGTACTTCGACCGCATTATTATCCGCAACCTGCCTGAAACCTCGACCCAGAAGCTCGCGCTTGAGGCAGGCGATATCGACATTGCGATGGACGTGATCGCTGACCAGGTGCCGTCGTTCGCCTCGAACCCGAACATCACCGTCTTCTCGACCCAGAGCGACACGTTGATCTTCCTGCTGATGAACCAGAACCCGGATATTGGCGGCCCGGTCAGCGACCCGCTGGTGCAGCGCGCGATCCGCTACGCGCTGAACTATGACGAGCTGCGCTTCCTAAGCGGCGAGGGCGCCAACACTCCGGCGGCGATGGTGCCGATTGGCTTCGCGGGCGCGCTCGACCCGTCCGAGGCGCTGAAGCAGGACCTCGACCAGGCGCGCGCGCTGCTGGCCGAGGCGGGCTACGCCGACGGCTTTACCATTAACCTTGAATATCCGGACTTCAACTACATCGGGACCGAGTTCGGTATCGTCGCCCAGAAGGTCCAGGCGGACCTGGCCCAGGTGGGCATCACCGTGAGCCTCGTTCCGCAGGAATTCCAGGTCTCGCTCGACGCCTATCGCAGCGGGCAGCAGGGCTTCAGCCAGTGGCTCTGGAACCCCGACTATCATGATACGCTCGACTACGTTGAGTTCCTGCCGGGCGGCGTGGTGGGCAACCGCGCGAACTGGACTGACGAGAACGCCGCCGCCGAAATCCTGGAATTGCGCGACGCCGTCAAGACGGAGAACGACCCCGGCGTGCGCAACGATCTGTTCCGCGAGATCCAGTTGTACGAACAGCAGAACGGACCGTTCGCGCCGCTCTTCCAGCCCGGCGTGCACTTCGCCTACCGCAGCGACCTGCAAGGCTTCGCCTATAACGGTCAGTGGCGCGTAGACCTGACGGCCCTGTACCGGTAATCCCGTGGTTTGATGGCGGGCAGCGAGACTCGGCCAGGCCGGCTCTCGCTGCCCTGCCACACGATTCTTCTTCGATCTTCTTGAAGATTGCCGAGCACCCTTATGGCCTTGCACAAGTATCTTGCGCGCCGCCTGCTGTTGATGATTCCGCTGCTGATCGGCATCTCCCTGGTCTCGTTTCTGATCTCCAATAGCATCCCCGCCGACCCCACCGCGGCTAACCTGGGCGAGCGCGCCGCCGCCGACCCGAAGATCGTGGCGACCTTCCGCGCAAAGTGGGGTCTCGACCAGCCGCTGCACATTCAATACCTGACCTATATGCGCAATCTGCTGCGCGGCGACCTCGGCACATCGATCCGCAGTCACCGCCCAATCGCCGACGAATTGCGCCGTTTTCTGCCCGCGACCATCGAGCTGGCGACCGCCGGCATCGCGGTCAGTGTG
>JADLHR010000072.1 GCA_020848665.1 Anaerolineae bacterium | reverse complement strand
GCTTCCAGGCCATCCCCCCATCCTTCCGACCTGCGGTCGGCTTTCCTTCCCCCAGAACGAGGGAAGGAAAAAAGCCGGATGGTCTCCCCTTCCCTCATTTTGGGGGCAAGGGGCCGGGGGATGGGGGGCTTTACCCGGCGCGCAAGTGCATAACACACTCTAGCTCCGCCCGTAAACCGGGATCGCCGCGCCATGAATCGCCCGTGCCGCATCCGAGCACAGGAACAGAAAAACCTGCGCGATTGCGTCCGGCGAGACCCACTTGCTGAAATCGGCGGTGGGCCGCTCGGCGCGGTTGGGCGGCGTGTCGATCGTCCCCGGCAGAATGCAGTTAACGTTGATGCCGCGATCCTTCACCTCAGCGGCGAGGCTCTCCGTCAGGCGGATCACGGCGCTCTTGGCGGCGCTGTAGGCAGCGATATTCTTGCTTCCGCTGAGCGCCGCGCGCGCCGAGGTGTGCACGATCGCGCCGTGCCCCTGGCTGAGCATCGGCGGCACGACCGCCTGCGAAAGGACCATCGCTGTCCGCGCGTTGAGGCCCAGCACGAAGTCCCACGTCTCCAGCGCCGGGTCGTCGGCGACCGCTAGCGAGCGGAACCCGCCGACCGTGTTCGCCACCGCGTCGATCTGTCCAAAGCGGTCCAGCGCGGCCTGCACCAGCGCCCGCGCCGATGCGGCGTCCATCAGATCGACGGCGTGGGCCAGCACGCGCCCGGCGTCGTCAGCCAGCCCCGGCAGCACGGCGGGCAGCTCGTTCGGGCGGCGGTCGGCCAGCACCAGCCGCGCCCCAGCGTTGTAAAACGCCCGCGCGACGGCGCGGCCCAGATTACCGCTTGCTCCTGTTAGCAGCACGACCTGATCGGTGAAGTCAAACATCTCAGGCTCTCCTTGCTGACCGCGTCGATCCGATAGTTTCAATCTTGGTTTCAATCTTGGTGCCGTTCGGAGCGATCCAGGTACATTTCCATGCCCTTGACCGCCATTGAGAGGGTGACGGTCATCACGAGATAGGTCAGCGCGACGATGTTGTACGCCTGGAAGAAGGTAAACGTGCTCGACGCGTAGGTCTGGCCGCGCCGCGTGATGTCCTGCACGCCGAGCACGGAAACCAGCGAGCTTTCCTTGAGCAAGGCGATAAAGTCGTTGCCAAGCGGCGGCAGGATCACGCGGATCGCCTGCGGCAGCACGATCAGGCGCATCACCTGCCAGCGCGTCATGCCCAGGCTGCGCGCCGCCTCGCGCTGGCCGATGCTGACGCTGTCGATCCCGGCGCGGAAGACCTCGGACAGGAACGCGCTGTACGAGATCGCCAGGGCGATGATCGCGCGGTAGGTGTTGCCGAACTCGCGCGTCTCGAACTCGGCCATGCTCTGCCCCAATGAGCGGAACGTCAGGTGGTACACGTGGTCGTCGCTGATCACGAAGCTGATCGTCAGGTGCTGAAGCGTCGCGCCCAGCTCGTTGCCCAGCCGGATGACCTCCGGGATAAACGCCAGCGCCATCCAGTAGACCAGCACCAGCGTCGGGATGCCGCGCACCGCCTCGACGTAGAAGGTCGAAAGCTGGTAGACAATCGGGTTCGACGAGCGTCGCAGCAGCGCAATCAGCAGCCCCAGGACCAGCGACAGGCTGTAGGCCACGATCGACACCCAGATCGTCGTCCAGATACCCTGCCGCACCGCGCCCCAGATCACCGGGTAGGGGTGCGTGGTACGGATCGACAGCACGAAGGCGATGATCAGCACGATCATCGCCAGCAGCCACCAGGGTGAGCGCGCCAGGCGGCGAATCAGGATATTCTTCTTCTGCGGATTCACGCGCGGAGTCGTGGGAGTGTTGAAGGTAACCGTCATCCGGGCAGCACGCTTTCAAGAACAGCGAAGCACAGCTAAGAGCAGCAAAAAACCAGTCAGAAACAGCGAAGAGCGCAATTTAAGCTGCCTTTAGGCTGCGCTCGGGTCCATCGACAATCCGGCGCGCGAGTGGTCTAATAGAGCCGCGCCCGGCCCGGCGCCATAATTATAGCCTCAAACCGCCCGGGCGTCGCGTGCGGTTTTCGGGCCGTGCGCCATCCATCATCGGCTTAAAGGAATCCATCGCCGCCATGCTACGCATCACCCGCCGCCAGATGGTCATCACCTTCGGGCTGATGATGGGCCTCTTCCTCGCCGCGCTGGAAGGCACGGTCGTCAGCACTGCCATGCCGACCATCGTCGCCCAGCTCGGCGGTCTGGAGGTTTATAGCTGGGTATTCTCGATCTATATGCTGGCCTCGACCACCACTATCCCGATTTTCGGACGCCTGTCTGACCTCTACGGGCGCAAGCCGATCTACTACCTCGGCGTGACGCTGTTCCTGACCGGATCGGTGCTCAGCGGGCAAGCGCAGAACATGATCCAGCTTATTCTGTTCCGCGCGCTGCAAGGGACCGGTGCGGGCGCGCTGATGCCAGTTACCTTCACTATCATCGGCGACATCTTCTCGCTGGAGCAGCGCGCGCGGATGCAGGGCTTCTTCTCCAGCGTGTGGGGGATTTCGAGCGTAGCCGGGCCGCTGGTCGGCGGCTTCCTGGTCGATCACGTCTCGTGGCGTTGGGTGTTTTATCTCAATCTGCCGTTCGGATTGCTGGCCGTTGGGCTGCTGGCGCTGGTTCTGCACGAGCCGCTGGAGCATCGCGAGTCGGGCACGGTCGATTATCGCGGCGCGGCGCTGCTGATCGCCGCCGTGCTGAGCCTGCTCTACGCCCTGCTGCAGGGGGGGCAGACTTACGCCTGGACCGACCCGCGCACGCTCGGTCTGCTGGGCTTTGCCGCCGCCGCACTCGCCGCGTTTCTGTGGACCGAGCG
>JADLHR010000071.1 GCA_020848665.1 Anaerolineae bacterium | reverse complement strand
GTCCTTCGCGCCGCCCCTTTCTGAGCCATACGCTATAATGCACGCAGCGTATCATCCACGCTGCGTACCTTCTTCACCTGAGAGAGATGATGCCCGATGCCAGAGCCAACCGTCGAAAGCCTGCTATCCGCCGAGCCGTCCTCGGACGATCGCGCGCTGGCTGCGCAAACCGCACCGCTGCTGCTGTTCGACGCGCGCGAGCCGTTCCTGCCTTCAGCGGTGGGCTACACCGTCTTCCGCGCCGATAGCCCTTCGCCTTCATTCCCGCGCCCGATCAGCCTGACAGCGCCGGGCCGTCCCGCTGCCGCGCTGGCGATTGAATACGCCATCTGGTGGGACTGGGACATCGGCCACCTGTACGAGCTGGAGCACGCCTGGGTCTACCTCGACGACGCCGGGCAAGTGGTCGAGGCCGAGGCAAGCTGGCACGGCGGGTATCACGTCATGCGCACCGACGGTGACATCCCGTTCCGCGATGGGCGCATCTGCCTGCTGTCGGAGCCGGGCAAGCACGCTTTCGCCCCGTGCAAACGGTGGTTCGAGACGCGCCGCGCCGAGACGCTCGAAGCCTGCGCTCATCCCGGCCAGGGCGGCGTCTGGATCACGCCGCTGTTCGAGGCGCACATTCACGACAAAACCCCGGCGGCGGACAGCGCAGTACAGGCGTATCTCGCGCGGTCGGCCTTCGCGCCAGCCTACGAATTCACGCAGCCGTTCCAGATCGCCGAGCAGCACCTTGTTGCGTGGCCGCGCCTGTTCGAGTGGATTCCGCGCCGCGTCGCGGGCTGGGTGCGGCGCCTGAGCGAGCAGACCGGCTGACCGCCTCACACCCAGAGCAGCGACCGCTCACTCTCGCCGTCGAAAAGCTGCACCTTCTCAGTATTGAGTCGCAGCGCCACCGCGTCTCCGGCGCGGACCTTGCGCTGCGGATCTGCCAGCACGTGTACGCGTGTCGCCCCGCCCAGCGCCACGTCGAGCAGGTCGTCGCGTCCCAGCGGCTCGACGACGAACACGCGGCCCTGCACGTCTCCGTCAGCGTGGACCGTGATATCCTCCGGACGAATGCCCAGCACGACCGGCCCGCGATGCGCGGCGGCGCGCGCGCCTCGCTCGCCCGGCAGCGCGATCCGCAGCGCCTCGTTACAAGCGAAGATTTCGCCGCCCGCCTGCTCGATCTCCACGTCCACGAAATTCATCGGCGGGTTGCCGACAAACCCCGCGATGAACTGTGTCTTCGGGCGGTCGTAGAGGTCATCCGGCGTGTCGAAGGCTTGCAGACGGCCTTTCTGCATCACGGCGATACGGTCAGCCATCGTCATCGCCTCGACCTGATCATGTGTAACGTAAATCGACGTGATGCCCAGCTCTTTTTGCAGGTGCTTGATCTCGGCGCGCATCACCAGCCGCAGCCGGGCGTCGAGGTTGCTCAGCGGCTCGTCAAACAGCAGCACGTCCGGCTCTTTGACCAGCGCGCGGCCCAGCGCGACGCGCTGCTGCTGCCCGCCGGAAAGCTGGCCGGGCCGCCGGTCAAGCAGATCACCGATCCCCATCTTGTCCGCAACAGCCTGCACCCGCGCGATCTGCTCCTGTTTGGGGACCTTTTGCAGCTTGAGCGGGTACGAGATGTTGCCGAAAACAGTCATGTGCGGATAGAGCGCGTAGCTCTGGAAGACCATGCCGATGTGACGATCCTTGGGCGCGACCTGGTTCACCACCCGCTCGCCAAAGCGGATCACGCCCGCCGTTGGGCGGTAGATTCCCGCGACCATCAGCAGAGTCGTGGTCTTGCCGCAGCCCGACGGGCCGAGGAACGCGACGAACTCGCCATCCTGAATATCGAGCGTGATGTCATCCACGCCGACGACGTTGCCAAACTTCTTGGTCAGATTTTCGAGCGCGATGCGCATGCGTCGCTACCCCTTTTTACGAGCTGCCCTTCGTGCCGCCCGCGTAGATGTTCAGCAGATACTCCTGCGCGAAGACAAAGATCACAAACACGGGCAGCATCTGGAACAGGCCGACTGCTGCAATCTCGTTCCAGTTGACCGGCGCGGTGTCCGAGGTAAGCTGGTTGATGTACACCGCCAGCGTCGCGGTCTTGGTGCCGATGCTGTACGTCTGCGGGATCAGGTACGCACCCCACCCGGAGATGAAAGCGAAAATGCCGAGCGCCAGCAGCCCCGGCCGGATCTGCGGCAGCAGAATCTGGTAAAATGTCCGCCAGCGCGACGCCCCGTCGATCAGCGCCGACCGCTCGATATCCCACGGGATGCCGTCAAAAAAGCCCTTCATCAGCCACACGCCGAGCGGCAGCTCGAAGGCGACCATCACCAGCGCGATTCCGCCGCGCGTGTTAAAGCCAAAGTAGTGGCCGAGAAAGGGGATCGTGCCGATGTTGCGTAGCACGAAGAAGATCGCGATCAGCAGAGTCACCGCCGGGAAGCCGTGCAGAATCAGCGTCAGCGACAGGAACGTGCGCCGTCCGGCGAAGTTCATGCGCGACAGCGCGTAGCCCGCCATTGACGAGACCAGCAGCACGATCGCCATCATCGCGG
>JADLHR010000070.1 GCA_020848665.1 Anaerolineae bacterium | reverse complement strand
GACGCGCGGCTGCAAATCACCGCGCTGGACGACGAGGTGTCGGCCACGCTTGCGCCGGTCAATCCGGCCAACAGCTTCCCGGCGGGCACCGAGCGCGTCTACCTGTTTGTCTCGTTTGAGAACATGACGCAGGGCGTCCTCTGGCGACGAGAGCTGTACCGTGACGACGAGCTGGTCGAGACGAGCAGCTACCTGTGGGGCCTGCCCACCAGCGGGCGCACGTCGCTCTTCGTCGGCAGCGATCCTGGCTTCGCGCCAGGCCGCTATGAAGTTCGCCTCTATCTGGACAACGCCACTTCACCTGCCAGCCACGCGCTGTTTACCATCACCGCGTCCGGCGCTGGATGAGGCGCCGCACCTTGCGCGCCGCGCGCTATTCACGCGCGCGCCATGCGATCGCGCTGGCTGTGATCGCGCTGACTGTGATCGCGGGCCTGGCGCTGCGCTTCAGTCTGCTGATTGGCTCCGGCTGGCGTTATGACTACGACGAAGGCATGGCTGGCCTGCAAGCCCTGCACATTCTCGGCGGCGAGCGCCCGGTCTTCCACCCCGGCCAGCCCTATCTCGGCGCGGCAGAGTCGTACCTGGTCGCCGTGTTGTTCGCGCTGTTCGGTCCCGGCGCCGTCACACTGAAGCTGGCGCCCTGGCTGCTGTCCGGCGTCTATATCGCGCTGACGGGGTGGCTCGGCGCGCGCATCTTCAGCCCGCAAACCGGCGCGCTGAGCGGGCTGCTGGCCGCGCTAGCCCCGGCCTATCTGCTGGTGACCGGCCTGAAAACGTGGGGCGCGACGGCGGAGACGCTGGCGCTCGGCAGCCTGCTGCTTGTCCTGGCAACCTACGTCACCGATCCGGTGCGCCCCGACCGCCAGCGATCCCGCGCCCTGGTCGCGCTGGGATTGACCGGCGGGCTGGCGTTCTGGATTTCGTGGCTGATCGCGTTTTACGCCGTGCCGGTCGCGCTCACGCTGTTAATCTACGCGCGCAAACCGCTGCGGCGCAGCGGATGGATCGCGGCGCTGGCCTTCGTCGCCGGAAGCCTGCCATTCTGGACGTACAATCTCGCGCACAACTGGGCGACTTTCCGTTATCTGCTCTCGTCGCAGGGAGACACCTGGGGCAACACCTGGGTCGTGCTCGATCACCTGACCTATGACCTCGCGCCGCGCCTGATCAGCGGGGACCCGGCCTGGCGCGTGCTGAGCTGGCCCGCAACGTGGTGGTTACAGATCGTTTACCAGGGCGCGCTGATCGGGCTGATCGCCCTGGCATGGCGGGGGCGCAGGCAAGCGGGCCAGCCCGGCCGGGTGCTGCTGGCGCTGTTTGTTCTGCTGCTGCCCGCGATCTACTGGCTGAGCGGCTATGGGAATCACGCGCTCAACCCGCACGGGTTTGA
This sequence comes from Anaerolineae bacterium, assembly GCA_020848665.1. Taxonomy (GTDB): domain Bacteria; phylum Chloroflexota; class Anaerolineae; order Aggregatilineales; family Aggregatilineaceae; genus DYGX01. The sequence continues at coordinate 12,987 of JADLHR010000070.1, read as the reverse complement.
CGCAACCGGACGCTACGTCCTGATGGCGCACAGCGTCCTGCCGGTCGGCGTGGCCGCGATCGCAGTGAAGCTGGCGCGCAGCGGAAGGCCGGGACGCGCCACAGCGGCAGCGATCCTGAGCAGCGTGCTGACGCTCAACCTGCTTGGCGCGGCGCGGCTGGACCCGGTGAAGGCGTGGACCTCGCCCTATTATACGCGCCAGCCCGCGACGCTCGCCCCACTGATCGCGTATCTCGACGCGCAAAGCATCCGGCACGTGTGGACCGATGTCGGCGTCGCGCACGTGCTGATGTTCGAAACACAGGAGCGCATCCTCGCCGCCGATTGGTACGACATCTACGGCGCGCGCGGGATCATACGCTTTCCGGACGTACCGCTGGCGATCGCTGCCGCTGGGCGTGTCGCTTTCGTCGAGGTGATCTTGCCGGGTCAGGCGGATACCCCCTTCGAGCACGCCTTCGACAGCCTCGGCATACCGTACACGGCGGCGCGTCCCTCGCCTGAACTGCTGGTAATTGTGCCTGCTGTACCCATTGATCCGGCGCTGCTTGGCGACGGAATTGGCTACCAGTTCTGATCTGTGCAAGCCACTCGCCAGATGATCGCGCGGGTCGTATGAGCCAGATAGTCTATGCTGAAATGGGCCATCTGACCCTCCGCCATATGTGCCGGATTTCTCATGCCTCCGAGGCGTTTTGAGTCTATCCTGTAGGTGGGTGCGAGGAAAGCTATACGCTCATTCACCATGAGTGCCCTTGCAGGATTTTCGCTGCAGGTATCCTCTGCGCCGATGCCAATTCAGATTCCACTATCCGGATGCCTGGCAGTTCCGGTTTGCTATCAAAGAAAACACCAATGCTCAAAGGCTCAGACCTGATCGGGTTGCCAGTTGTCGCAGCGGACACTGGACGAATCCCCCAGATGACGCAGGACATCGTCATGTCGCCAGGCAAGGACCGCCTGCTTGGTCTTCTGACCGACAAAGGCGGGTGGCTGAGCCGTGCCCAGGTGATCCCCTGGTTCGAGGTCATCTCCGCCGGCGTGGACGCGGTTGTCATCCGCTCACAGGAGTCGATTGTCGAGGCGCGCGACATGCCGGAGGCTCAGCGCGTGTTGGAAGGAACCGTCCGGCTGCGAGGCGCCCGGATGTGCACGACGGATGGCGTTAACCTCGGCGTGATCACCGATCTGTTTTTCCACCGGCAGACGGGCGCCACCGAAGGCTACGAAGTGTGCGGGCGGCTTCCCGAAGAAGCCAGCTCACACTGCGCGTTTGTCGCTGTCGGTTATCCCCTGCGCCTGGAGCCGCCGACCGCGTGGGTCGCGCCTGAGGTAGCCGATGTGGTCCGGCGCCAGATCGAGGATGTGCGGCGCATCAAGCTGCATGATACTGGTCAATCGCGCGACGACCCTGTCGCGGCGAAGGAAATGCGCGATTCGACGCTATCCAGCATGGTGGAAATGGCGCGCGGGCGCTCGCTGCTGTGGGACATCCGCGGCCCGGAGGGATGGCTGATCGCGGCGCGCGGACAGCAGGTCACCGAAGCTGTTTTCGAGCGGGCGCTGGCAGAGAACCGCGTGCGTGAGTTGCTGCGGGCGGCGAACGTGACCTGGAACGATCAGGCCGCCCCCTCGCGGCCGGACTGATGAGCGTTCATCATCGCTCACCGGAGACGATCAGGCGCATCACCGGCGCGGCTGCCGCTTCGCCTTCGCAGTCGCGCTTCGAATTTGAGATAATCCACAACAACGCCATAGCTGTCTCGCTCGTTCGGCGCTTCGGCGGGCCGTATCAGACTGGAACCGCCCAATGAACCGTATCCTGCTGCTCGCAAGCGACCAGCGTCACCGCCACCGGCTCGCAGATTGGCTCAGCGCCCGCTACGATATGCTGTTTGCCGACGGCTCGACGCTGCCGGGCCAGAGCTTCGACCTGTGCATTGTCGATGCCGGCGCGCTGGTCAAGCATGGCGCGTGGCTCAAGAAGCACAAGGAAGACGCCTTTCCGGTCGCGTTACCAGTCCTGTTTCTCGGTTCCGGCGAGGACCTGGTCCGTGAAGTCCCTCACCTGCACTGGCAGATAGTCGATGAACTGCTTAGCCCGCAGGCGCAGCCGTTGGAAGTTCAGTACCGGCTGGACGCCCTTCTCCAGAACCGGCAGACAACGCTTGAGCTAAAAATGGAGCGTGAGCGCCTGCTCTATACCAGCAAGGCGATCGAGAGCATCGGCGACGCGATCACCATCGCCGACGTGAACGGCACGACAATTTACAACAACCACGCCTTCACTGATCGATACGGGTATACCGTCAACGAGCTGAACGTGCGCGGCATCTCCGCATCGCTGTTCACTGATCCGCAGATCGCCGTTGAGATTCTCGCCGCGATGCGCGAAGGACGCACGTGGAGCGGCGAGATTGAGCTGACGACCAAGAGCGGCGAGGTCGTTCCAACCCTGATGCGCACCGATAGCATCCGCGACGAAGCTGGAAGACCTATGGGGCTGATCAGCGTCTGCACGGACATCACCGAGATCAAGATGGTGCAGGACGCCGAGCATCGCCAGCGAGTTCTGGCGGAGGCGCTGCGAGATATCGCAACGGCCCTGACCAGCACGCTCGATCTGGACGAAGTGATGGAGCGCATCCTGACCAACATTGGGCGGGTTGTCCCTCACGACGCCGCCTATATCATGCTGATCGAGAACGGCATGGCGCGCGTTGTGCGCACACGCGGATTTCACGAGCAGGAGATTGAGAATTGGCTGCTTAACACCCGCCAGCGCGTCGAAGACACGCCGGAATTGTACCAGATGGCAGCCAGCGGCCAGCCAGTTGTCACCCCGACGCTGGACGACGCGTGGTACGAGCGCAAGCCAGAACCGCTGCGCCGGTTCCGCTCGTATACCGGCGCGCCGATCCGCCTGAAAGGTACCACGATCGGGTTCTTGCACCTCAACAGCGCGACGCCCGATTTCTTCACCGTCGTCCACGCCGAGCGGCTGCAAGCCTTCGCCGACCAGGCCGCTATCGCTATTCAGAACGCGCAGCTTCACGAGAAGGCGCAGGCGTTGGCCGTGCTGGAAGAACGGCAGCGTCTGGCGCGCGACCTGCACGACGCGGTCAGCCAGACGCTCTTTTCCGCCGCCATGATCGCCGAGGCGCTGCCGCGCCTGTGGGACAAGCAGCCGGAGCACGCGCGCCAGCAGCTTGGCGAGCTGCACCGCCTGACCCGTGGCGCGCAGGCCGAAATGCGCACGTTGCTGCTAGAGCTGCACCCCTCAACGCTGCTCGAAGCCCGACTAGATGAGCTGCTCGGTCACCTGACAGCGGCAGTGATCGGGCGGACGCGCATGGCGGTCACGCTTGAGGTTGAAGGCGACCAGAACATGCCGGGCGAAGTCCAAACGGCGTATTATTATATTGCGCAGGAAGCGCTCAATAATATCGTCAAGCATTCGCGCGCGACGCAGGTCCGCGTCCACGTCACCGGCGCACCGGAGAGCGTCGCGCTCACGATTTCCGACAACGGGCGCGGGTTCGAGATCAGCCAGAAACCGGCGACCTCGCTGGGGCTGGGGATTATGCGCGAGCGAGCGAGCGCGGTCGGTGCTGTATTGGAGATTCAGAGCACGGTCGGCGAAGGGACAACGATCACCGCCGTGTGGCGCAGCCCTCACGAAGGGGTTAAGGGGCAGCATGAGCGAACTGAAGAGTATTCGTATCATGATCGTTGACGACCATGACATGGTGCGCAGCGGCCTGGGTGTGTTTCTCGAAACCTGTGACGATCTCAAGCTGGTCTGCGAGGCGTCGAGCGGAGAAGAGGCCGTCCGGCTGTGCGCCGAACATCGCCCCGACGTGATTCTGATGGATTTAGTCATGCCCGGCGAAATGGACGGGGTGGCGACGACACGTGTCATCAAGCAGACTTTTCCTGAAACACAGATTATCGCGCTAACCAGCTTCAAAGAGAAGGAGCTGGTGCACGAGGCCCTTCAGGCTGGAGCAATCGGCTATCTGCTGAAGAACATTTCGATCGATGAGCTGTCCAGCGCGGTGCGCAACGCCTATTACGGCAAGTCCACCCTGGCGCCAGAGGCGACGCGCGCGCTGATCGAAGCGGCGACTCAGCCCCCCGCCCTGGGCCACGACCTGACTGAGCGTGAGATCGAAGTGCTCGCGCTGATGATCGAGGGCCTGAACAACCGCGAGATCGCAGACCGCCTGACGATCAGCCGCTCGACGGTCAAGAATCACGTCAGCAACATCCTGTCGAAGCTCGAAGCCAACAGCCGGACAGAAGCCGCTACCCTGGCAGTGCAGCACCGCCTGGTCAGGTGACCCGCCGCCAAACCCGCCAGCCCCCGAGCCGCGCCTGTCACGGTTCAGCGCAGAGTGGAGCAGGCCGCGCGCCTGCTCTTTGATTCCCGGCGTTCTCGCGCTGTCAATTGCCAACTATCAGCGTTGGCGAGTACCAATTGTAAGTTGCTCGCACCGGGGATTCTATGTTACGATTTCCCCACGCTCGCGCGCCGGTCAAGCATCAATTGAGCACTACCCTTTCTTGATCCTGCTTACCTGAGAGACCCATAATTCTTGTGACAGCTACCTGGACACGCCGCTTCGACCGACTGCTGGACCTGCTTATGCCCGTTCTGGCGGTCGTCGCCGCGCTGCTGATTGGCGCGGTGATCCTGCTTCTGATGGACGCGGACCCTATCCGGGCATACCGGGCGCTTTATGACGGCGCCTTCGGAACTAAAAATACATTCGCTGACACCCTGATCAAAGCAACGCCCCTGCTGTTGGTTGGCATCGGGATCTGCATCAGCTTTCGGGGCGGCGTCGTCAACATCGGCGGCGAAGGCCAGATGATTGTTGGTGGCCTGGCCGCGACCGCGCTGGCGCTCTCCATGCCGGACGCGCGGGCCGAGGTGTTGATCCCGCTGTGCCTGGCGGCGAGCTTCGTCGCGGGCGCTATCTGGGGCGGGATCGCGGGCGTGCTCAAGGCCTATTTCAACGTCAACGAAATCCTGAGCACAGTGATGCTCAACCAGATCGCAACATACTGGATGATCTACCTGATGAGCAACACGCTGATCGACCCGGAGCAGATCAGCGCCGCCTCGCGCATCCCTGAAACTGATCGCCTGCCGCGCCAGTCGGACCTGCCACGTATCGGCCCCTGGCTCGATTCGATCTACGAGTGGCTGGGGCTGAGCAGCGCTGAGTCGTCGCGCTGGGCGCCGACCCTGCTTCACATCGGGATCATCATTGGGCTGGTGCTCGCCGTCGTGGTCTGGATTTTCCTCTGGCGCACGACGGTCGGCTACCGTATTCGCGCCGTTGGGAAAAACCCGCGCGCTTCGCGCTACGCCGGTATCCGCGTCAAGCGTTATATGGTTCTGTCGCTGCTGCTGAGCGGCGGCTTCGCCGGGCTGGCAGGCGGAATCCAAGTGCTCGGCGTGCGGCACCGCATGAGCGCCGAAGGCGGCGCGATTGCGTTCACCGGCAACGCCGGCTTTAACGGGATCGTGGCCGCGCTGTTTGGCAAGCTGCACCCGCTCGGCACCATCCCCGCCTCGATTCTGTTCGGCGCGCTGCTGGTCGGCGGAAACAAGCTCCAGCGCACAGTTCAGGTACCTTCGGCGCTGATTACCGTCCTGATCAGTCTGGTGATCATCTTCGTTGTCAGCAGCGACCTGTGGAGCCGCCACCGTGCCCGGCGTCGTGTTACGCTCGCCGCGCAGGAGCCAGCCTCACCGCCCGGCGCATCCGCCGCCGCCGAAATGGATGGCGTTCGATGATCGACCAGTTGCTTGATTCCAGCGTGTTGATCGGGATTGCGGCTTCGGGGATTCGCCTGGCAACGCCCTATCTGTACGCCGCGATTGGTGAGACGTTCGGCCAGCGCAGCGGCGTGCTCAACCTGGGGGTTGAGGGCATCATGCTGATGGGCGCGTTCAGCGGGTTCTGGGCGGTGTATACCAGCGGCAGCCTGGCGCTGGGCGTGCTGGCAGCGCTGCTCGTCGGGCTGCTGATGGGCCTGGGGACCGCCTTCATCAACGTCACGCTCAAGGCCGAGCAGGGCATCAGCGGTATCGGCATCTTCCTCTTTGGCCTGGGCCTGAGCGAACTGCTCTTTCAGCAGAGCTTTGACGGCGTTGTGACAGTCAGGGGCTTTCCCAAAATCCGCGTGCCGCTGCTCAGCGAGGTGCCGGTTATCGGCGAGATTTTTTTCCAGCATAATCTGCTGGTCTACGTCGCGTTCGCGCTGGTCCCGATCGCGTGGTTCGTGCTTAACCGGACCACCCTCGGCCTGAAAATCCGCGCCGTCGGCCAGAACCCGCAGGCCGCTGACGCAATGGGGATCAGCGTGGCGCGCGTGCGCTATCTGACGGTGACCTTCGGCGGCATGATGGCGGCTATGGCTGGGGCATCGCTCTCGATTGCGCTACTCAACGTGTTTCAGCAGAATATGACCGCCGGACAGGGTTTCATCGCCGTTGCGCTGGTGTATTTCGGAAGCTGGCGTCCATTCGGCGTCATGGCCGGCGCCCTGTTGTTCAGCACCGTCAACGCGCTCCAATTATGGGTACGCACCAAAGGGATCGATATCCCGGCGGAATACGCTTCGATGGCGCCTTATCTGCTTACTATCCTGGCTCTGGTGCTCGCAGCGCAGCGTGTGGATCAGCCTGCGGCGCTCACCAAGCCGTTCGAGCGAGGTGAGTGAATTGCAGTCTGCTCAAAAGAACTGCTATAACGGTTTGTGGAGATATTAAAGGCTTCTCTGCTCCCGGTTGCGGCGGGAATAGCCGCCGCGGACCGGCCTTGCGCCCGTGTTCGATGCTGTAAGCCAGGAGGAAGGCACTATGAAGAACCGCTGGATTCTGCTGATCGCCCTGTTAATTGCTGCGCTTGCGCTGGCGGCGTGTGGCGGAGATGATAAAGAAGAGACTCCGACCCCTCAGCCCCCGGCAACCGAGGTAGCGACCGAGGCTGCGACTGAGGCTGCCACTGAGGCTGCCACTGAAGAAGCCCCAACCGAAGAGGCCGCGACCGAAGAAGCAGCCACTGAGGCGACCGAAGCGGCCACGCAGGAAGTCGCCATGGCGCCTGAGGAAACCGCTACCGTCGAGGCGACCGAGGAAGCCGTGACGGAAGAGGCTGCCACCGAGGAAGCTGCCACTGAGGAAGCCGCGGCCGCTGAAGCAGCGGCCACGCCGCGCCCGATCAACATCGAGCTGCCGGAAGGCAGGACCTTCCGCGTCGCGGTCGTGACTCCGAGCACCGGCACCGACCTGGCGTTCAGCCAGAGCATGGCCGACTCTCTGGCCGAAGTCCAGGCTGCGCTCGGCGAAGATCGCTTCGAGTACGCTATCTCCGAGAATCTGTTCGTCGTCGAGGACGCGGCGACCGCCATCCGCGACTACGCCACTCAGGGCTATGACCTGGTGATCGCGCACGGCTCGCAGTACGGCTCGTCGCTCGAGGAGATCGCGCCGGACTTCCCCGAAGTCGCCTTCGCCTGGGGCACGACCGTCAATACCTTTAAGGACGAGGGCATCAACAACGTCTACGCCTACGAGGCCCGCTCCGAGCAGGGCGGCTACGTCTTCGGCGTGATGGCCGCTCGCCTGACCCAGAGCAACGTCATCGGCGTCGTTGGCCCCATCGAGACTGGTGACGCCAAGCTGTACATCGACGGCTTTGTGGCCGGCGTGAAGTCGGTCAACCCTGAAATCGATCCGATCGTCAACTACATCCAGTCGTTTGGCGACCTGGCGCTTGCTGCTGAAGCGGCTGGCGCGATGCTGGCGAACGGCGCCGATGTACTGACTGGCACCGCCCAGATGGTGCCCGGCGCGATCCAGAAGGCCAGCGAAGAAGGCGCGCTGTGGTTCGGCACGCAGGCCAACCAGACCAATCTCGCTCCGGAGATCGTGGTTGCTAACCAGGTCTACGACTGGACGGTCGTGCTGGAGGAAATCATCAACCGCGTGCTGGCTGGTGAGCTGGGTGGTGAAGCGTACGCCATCACGCTCGAAAACGGCGGGCTGCGCATCGAGTACAACGAGGACTATGCTCTGCCTGAGGACGTTCGCGCCGCCGCCGACGCCGCCGTTGAGGCGATTGTCTCAGGCGAAGTGGACGTGATGGCCGCTATCGAGGAACTGGCAGGTGCGCCTGCAACCGAAGAAGCGACCGAAGCTGCCGAGGAAGTAACACCAACGCCCACGAGCGGCGGGTAGTTCTCAGCATAATTGCGGGACGCCGCGCTGATATGGCACGGCGTCCCCATTTTTTCAGGTATCAGGACCAGTGACTGCTCGCCTGCGAACTGCCGAGTGTTAAGCCTAGAGAAGACTATTAGCGATGGACTCATTCTCGACTGATACCCTGCCGAAAACCCTGCCAACCGGCCACGCTCGCATCAACACCATGCAGATGCAGGGCATCGTCAAGCATTTCCCCGGCGTACTGGCCGTCGATCACGTCGATTTTGACGTGAGCGCAGGCGAGGTCCACGCGCTGCTCGGCGAGAACGGCGCTGGCAAAAGCACCCTGATGAAAATCCTCTACGGGCTGTATCAGCCGAACGCGGGCGAGATCGTGCTCAATGGTGTGCACGCTGCGATCAAGTCCCCCGCCGACGCTATCCGGCAGGGGATCGGGATGGTCCACCAGCACTTCATGCTGGTGCCATCGCTGACAGTCGCAGAGAATGTCGCGCTCGGCCTGCGCTCCAGCCGCGAGCCGCTGCTCGACCTCAATACTGTGGCCGAGCGCATCAACGAGTTGGCGAAGAATTATGGCTTGCAGGTTGATCCCTGGGCGCCGGTCTGGCAGCTTGCGGTTGGCGAGCAGCAGCGCGTCGAGATCGTCAAGGCGCTGTACCGGGGGGCCGCGCTGCTGATTCTGGACGAGCCGACTGCGGTGCTCACCCCGCAGGAAGTCACCGACCTGTTCGACACTCTGCGGCACATGGTGCGCGACGGGCACGCACTGATCTTCATCTCGCACAAACTGCACGAAGTGCTCGCCATCAGCGACCGCGTCACGGTCCTGCGTGACGGTCGTAAGGTGGGCAAGATCGCCACGCGCGACGCGACGAAAGAGAGCCTGGCGCGCATGATGGTCGGGCGTGAGGTCGTCTTCCAGTACCAACGACGGGCGGTCGAAGTTGGGCCACCGCTGCTCAAAGTCGAAAACCTGTGGGCGCACAGCGATCGCGGCACGGACGCGCTGCGCGGCGTCAACCTCGACATTCGTGCAGGCGAGATCCTGGGCCTGGCGGGGGTGTCTGGCAACGGCCAGCGCGAGCTGGCGCAAGTGCTGTTCGGGCTGCGCCCGGCGCTGCGCGGCGAAGTCCTGATCGACGGCCAGCCGGTCACCGGCAAGCAGCCCGCCGCGCTCAACCGGCTGGGCATGTCCTATATTCCCGAAGAACGCATGATCGACGGCGTCATCACCGATTTCACCGTCGCCGAAAATCTGATCCTTCAAATGCATGGCAGCCGGCCTTTCTCGGCCAGCATCTTCCTGCGCCCGCGCCTGATTGCCCGGCGCTGCGGCCAGTTAATCGAGAATTTCAACATCCGCACGCCCAGCCAGGAGACGCTGATCAAGAGCCTGTCCGGCGGGAACATCCAGAAGCTCGTCATGGCGCGCGAGCTGTCGCGCAGCCCGCGCGTGCTGATCGCGGCGCAGCCGACGCGCGGCGTGGATATTGGCGCGACGGAGTACATCCACCAGCGCCTGCTCGACCAGCGCGCCAAAGGGACCGCCACGCTGCTCATTTCCGAGGACCTCGACGAGATTCTGGCGCTGTCCGACCGGATCGCCGTGATCTACGAGGGGGAGATCGTAGGGGTGATTGACCGCAGCGAGGCCGATGTGCAGCATCTTGGCCTGATGATGGCCGGAGTGCGATCCGAGCCAGACGCCGCGCCGGGCGCTGAGGTTTGACGCTGTCCCGTTGTTCGTGTTACCATACGCACAGTTTATTCCTCCGGCTGCCGGTCGCATATGCTGTGGCAGAGCCACGCGGGAGCATAGCGGCGTTGGGCATCCCCGCCCATCGAAAAGCGCCAGCCGCCGTACCAGCTTGCTCATAACGTAGAGGCGCACACCGCTCGTGGATACGCTTTCATGACTCTCTGGACGCACTACCACACGCCTTCGTCGCTGGATGACGCGCTCGCGCTGCTGCAGCAGTACGCCGGCCGGGCGCGCGTCATCGGTGGCGGAACAGACCTGCTGCTCGACATCCGTCACGGCACGCTGACTCCGCCGGACGCGCTGATCGACATTACGGCGATTTCAGAGTTGTGTGAGGTCACCCAGGATGGCAATTACCTGATGCTGGGCGCCGGAGTGACGCACACGCGCATCGTGCAGGATCCGCTGATCGCCGCGCGCGCGACCTGTCTGGTCGAAAGCTGCGGCGTGGTAGGCGGCCCGCAGGTGCGCAACGTCGGCACGCTGGGCGGCAACGTAGCCCACGCGCTACCAGCCGGTGACGGCACGACCTCGCTCGTCGCGCTCGACGCCGAGGCAGAGGCGACAATCGACGGCGAGCGCCGCTGGCTCCCGATCCGCGAGCTGTTTGTCGGGCCGGGTCAGTCGCTGCTCGACGCGACACGCGACGTGCTGATCCGGTTTCGTATTCCGCTCTCGAACGAGCGCGAGGCCAGCGCCTTCAAGCGCATTATGCGACCGCAGGGCGTCGCGCTACCGATCCTCGGCTGCGCAACGTGGGTGCGGCTCGACCCGTCCGGCGCGCGCTTTGAAGACGCGCGGGTCTGCATCGGACCGGTCGCGCAGGTTCCGGCGCGGGCCGGCGCAGTCGAAGCGGCCCTGCGCGGCCAGCCAATCGGCGCAGAAACGGTTGAGGCAGCAGTTGAGGCGGCGCGGAGCAGCCTGTCGCCCCGCACCAGCAAGTACCGCGCTACTGCCACGTATCGCCAGGAGATGATCGATGTGCTGCTGCGGCGCGTGCTGCCGCTGGCCGCGCAGCGCGCCCGCACCGGCGAAGCTGTCGCCGAAGGCGTCGGGCTGGAATAGGAGTCGTAGCGGTATGAGCGTGATCAGGCTGACAGTCAATGGACAGCCCGTCGAGAAAGACATCCCCGAATCGCGCACGCTGGCGCTCTTCCTGCGCGAAGACCTCGGCCTCACCGGGACGAAGATCGGCTGCGAAGAGGCCGAGTGCGGCATCTGCACGGTGCTGGTCAACGGAGTGCCGGTTGACTCGTGTCTCTACCCCGCCTTCAAAGCGCAGGGCGCGTCAATCACTACGATTGAAGGGTTGGCGCAAGGCGAAACGCTCCACCCCTTGCAGCGCGCATTTGTCGAGCACGGCGCGGTGCAGTGCGGCTTTTGCACGCCGGGCGTGATCATGACCGCCAAGGCGCTGCTCGACGCGAACAGCGACCCGTCTGACCATGCGATCAAGGTCGCGCTGAAGGATACGTACTGCCGCTGCACCGGCTACACCAGCATCTTTAACGCGATCCGCTCGGCGGCGAGCGAACTGCGCGGCGACGGCGCGATCCCCTGGCAGCCGGTTGCTACCGTCGAGCCGCTCAACGCCGTCGGACAGCCGGTCGCCCCGCAGGAATCGCTCGATAAGGTCACTGGGCGAGCGCGCTACACCGATGACTACACCTTTCCTGGCATGCTCTTTGGGCGCACGCTGCGCGCCGCCTATCCACACGCGCGGATCAGGCGAATCGACACGGCGCAGGCGCGCGCGCTGCTAGGTGTTCACGCGGTGCTCACGCATGAGGATGTGCCAGGCGACAACATTCACGGCCTGATCTACGACGACTGGCCGGTGCTGGCGTCGGACAAGGTGCGTTACATGGGCGACCCGGTCGCAATCGTCGCCGCAGATGATGCCGAGACTGCGGCGCGGGCGCTCAGCCTGATCGAGGTGGAGTACGAACCGCTGCCGGTCGTGCACGGGCCGGAGTTCGCCAACACACCCGCCGCGGCGCGGGTCCATGACGATTGGCCGACCGGCAACCTGCTCAAGCATATCCAGGTGCGGCACGGTGACATCGCGCAGGGCTTCGCCGAGGCGGACGTAATCATCGAGCGCGAATATCACACGCCGACGATCGAGCACATGTTTATGGAGCCGGAATGCGCGATCGGCGTCCCGGCGGGCTACGACGCCGAGCACGCCAAGCTGACGATCTACGTCGGCTCGCAGATTCCGTATGAGGACCGGCGGCAGGCAGCGCGCGCGCTTGGCCTGCCCGAAGACCAGATTCGCGTGCGCGGCGTGCTGATCGGCGGCGGGTTCGGCGGCAAGGAAGACATCGCCGGGCAGATTCACGTCGCTATGCTGGCGCAGGTGACCGGTCACCCGGTCAAAATGCTCTACACGCGCCAGGAATCGCTGCTGTTTCATCCCAAGCGTCACGCGACTGTAATCCGCATCAAGACCGGAGCCAGGCGCGACGGCACGCTGACCGCGGTCGAGGCCGAGCTGTACGGCGACGGCGGGGCCTACGCCAGCCTGTCCGACAAGGTCATGACCCGCGCCACAACCCACGCCACCGGGCCATACGTCGTGCCGAACGCCAGGATCGACTGCTACGTGATGTATACCAACAACCCGCCGTCGGGCGCGTTCCGAGGGTTCGGCGTCACACAGTCAGCCTTCGCCGTCGAGCAGAACATGGACCTCGTCGCCGAGGCGCTGGGGATGGACCCGCTGGAGCTGCGCTGCAAAAATGCGCAGCGCGTCGGCGCGACGACCGCGACCGGCCAGCTTCTGCGCGAGAGTGTCGGGCTGCTGCAAACCATCGAGCACGTGGATCGTGACATGCGCGGCGGCGCCGAAGGCCCGTTCCGCTGGGGCTGGCGCGAGGGCAATAAAGCGTATGGCTGGGGCATCGCCTGCGCGTACAAGAACACCGGCCTCGGCGGCGGCGCGGTAGACCGCGCAGTGGCGGAAGTCGAAGTTTTC
>JADLHR010000069.1 GCA_020848665.1 Anaerolineae bacterium | reverse complement strand
CTGGGCGTCACCAGCGGGGCGGGCTTCGGCGCGGCGCTGATGCTGCTGCTTTCGGCGGGCGCGGGGATGGTACAGCTTTCCGCCTTCGGCTTCGGGCTGCTGGCCGTGCTGCTGGCCTACAGTATCAGCCGCCTGTACTACAGCGCGCCGCTGCTGGTCCTGACGCTGGTCGGCATCCTGATCGGATCGTTTTTCGGCTCGTTGACTTCGGTGCTGAAATACATCGCAGACCCGCTCGACAGCCTGCCCGCGATCACGTACTGGCTGCTCGGCGGCCTGACGGATGTGACCCTGGCCGACATCCCGATTCTCGCGCTGATCAGCCTCGTCGGGATGGTGTTTATGTGGGGCGTGCGCTGGCGATTGAACGTGTTATCGCTCGGCGATCACGAGGCGCTGGCGCTGGGGCTGAACCCGGCGCGCCTCAAGCTGCTGATTATCCTGTGCAGCACGCTGATGACCTCGGTCGCAGTCTCGGTCGGCGGGGTGATCGGATGGGTCGGGCTGGTGATCCCGCACGCGGCGCGGACGCTGGTCGGACCAGATCATCAGCGGTTGATTCCGGCGACGATGGCGCTCGGCGCGTCGTTCCTGCTGGTGATCGACACGCTCGCCCGCACGCTGTGGTCGGTCGAAGTCCCGCTGGGGGTATTCACAGGGCTGGTTGGCGTGCCGCTGCTGCTGGCAATTCTGCGGCTTAACAAGACCGGATGGAAATGATGCTCGAAGCCACGAATCTTCACTACGCCTATGTGATTGATCAGCCGGTGTTGCAGGGCGTCAGCCTGAGCGTGCCGTCCAACACAGTCGCGTATCTGCTGGGGCATAACGGCTGCGGTAAGACGACGCTGCTGGAGATTCTGGGCGGAGTCCGCGCGCCGCAGCGCGGCGAGGTCCGGCTGGACGGCGACGACATCCATGCGCTGCCCGCGCACCGGCGCGCGCAACGGGTCGGGCTAGTGCCGCAGCTTCACACGCCGGTCTTCGCCTACAGCGTGCGCGAGCTGATTCTGATGGGGCGGACGCCTTATCTCAAGCTGCTCGGCACGCCAGGCCGCGCCGATTATGAGGTGGCAGACGCGGCGATCGAGCAGGTCGGGCTGACGCATCTGCGCCATCGCGCCTATACCGAACTGTCGGGCGGCGAGCGGCAGCTTGCCATGATCGCGCGCGGGCTGGCGCAGCAGACCGACGTTCTGCTGCTCGACGAGCCGACTGCGCACCTCGACCCACGCAACCAGCGCCTGGTGCTCGAAACGGTCGTCGCGCTGGCCGAGCGCAGCGTCTCGTTCGTAATCTCGTCGCATAACCCCAACAGCGCGCTGCTCTACGCCGGGCAGGTGATCGTCATGAAAGGCGGATGTATTGTGGCCGACGGCTTGCCGGCAGATGTTCTGACCGAAGATACGCTGACCCAGGCTTACGACATGCCGGTCGAGGTGATCTACAACGCTGACCGCGTCGCGCGGGCGGTGATCCCGCGCCGGAGCAACGGGTCCGGTACGAACGGCAGCGGCGCGAAACTCGGCGCGCCGGGCGGCATAGACTCGTTCGCCAGGGTGGGTTAGGTGCACTCCGGCGCTTGATTGTCTGTCCTGAACGTGAGACAATCGCGCGCGTCCGTCTGAGTCTTCCCAGAGGTCCATCCGATGACGACCGAACAGGTCCGCGCAGGCCGGGCCGAGGCCGCGATCCCGACCTGGCCGCCCTACGCGGCGCTCGTGCTCGGCGTGTTCGCCGTCTCGACCGCCGCGATCTTCATCCGCCTGGCGCAGAGCAACGAGGCGCCTTCGCTGGTGCTGGCGGCGGCGCGGATGAGCGTTGCCGCGCTGGCGTTGACGCCGGTCGTGCTGCTGCGCCATCGCGCCGAGCTGCGCCGTATCGCCTTCGACGATCTGAAATGGGCGCTGGTCGCGGGCGGGGCGCTGGGTGTGCATTTTGCAACGTGGATTTCGTCGCTGGAATATACCGCGGTCGTCAACAGTGTGACCATCGTCACGACTGCGCCGCTGTGGGTCGCGCTGGCGTCACCGCTGGTGCTGAGAGAAGCGATCAGCCGGCGCACGGCGGTCGGGATCACGGTTGCGCTGGGCGGCGGCCTGATCGTCGGACTGAGCGGCGCAGCGGGCGCTCCGCCGACGCGCCACGACCCGCTGTTGGGTAACGGGCTGGCGCTGGTCGGGGCGTGGGCGGCGGCAGTCTATTTCCTGCTGGGGCGGCGGCTGCGCGCGCGGCTGAGCGTGACGCTGTATATCTGGCTGGTGTACAGCACGGCGGCGATCCTGCTGGTGGGCGTGGTCGCGGCAGCAGGCCAGCCGGTCGCAGGGTTCGGCGCGGATACCTATTTGTGGATGGTGCTGCTTGGCCTGGTGCCGCAGTTGATCGGGCACTCGGCGCTGAATTTCGCGCTCGGCTATTTCCCGGCGGCGTATGTCAGCCTGGTGGTGTTGGGCGAGCCGATCGGCAGCGGTCTGCTGGCGATCTTTTTTCTGGGCGAGTGGCCGGTTCCGCTGCAACTGGGCGGGACGGCGCTGGTGCTGATCGGGATTGCGCTTGCCACGCTGGAGCGGCCAGTGGGAAAACGGGCCAGCGCGCGCTAAAGTAGGGGCGCGAGCAAGCCGATCGAGGAAGCCGATCGAGGAAGCAGTGGATGGACGGAATTTTTGGCGTTGGCATCACGGAAATGATCATCATCGCGCTGGTGCTGTTCGTTGTCGGCGGGCCGGAAAACACCGCCAAGTGGGCGCGGCAGGCGGGGCGCGTGGTGCGCCAACTGCGCGAGATGTGGGCCGAGTTTATGAAGGATATCGAGAGCGAGCTTGGCCCCGAAGGTAAGGAATTGATGGATGTAACGCGCGAGCTGGGGCAGGGCGCCGCCGATCTGCGCCGCTCGACCTCGCCGCGCCGCCTGCTTTCCGAGTCGGCCCGCGCGATGGACGCGCTGGCCCGCGACGAGGCCCCAGCCGCCAGGCCCTCAGCGCCGCCTGCCGCCGAGCCGCCTGCTGCCGAACCGCCCGCGCCGGATGACGCCGAGGCCGCGACCCGCTATCGCGCCTGGCAGCCGCCCGGCGAGCAGCTCTAGCCTCCTCCGATTAGCCACAACTGATAACCATCCTGCTATCTGCGCCGAACGTCAGATCGGGCTTGCGCCTCTGATACGCCTGGCCTATACTATGCGCAACGATCAAATTTATCTGATTGATCGGATGATTTTCCGATCGTCGGACGCGGGGCGGATGGCTCTCGCGGGTGGATATGGCTTCGGCTCCGGTCTTCTCTGATCTGCTGCGCTACATCATCGACCGCCAGCTTCAGCCGGGCGAGCGTCTGCCGACAATCGCCGAACTGAGCGCCGAGCTGGGCGTGAGCGTTGGCAAGCTGCGCGAGGAGCTGGAGGTTGCGCGCACGCTGGGGCTGGTGCAGGTCAAGCCGCGCACCGGATCGCAGGTCCGCGCCTTCGACTTCGCGCCCGCCGCGACGCTCAGCGTGCTGTACGCCATCGGCCTCAACCCCGCCTATTTCCACACCTTTGCGGACCTGCGCAAACACCTGGAACTGGGCTACTGGACCGAAGCGGTCGCCTGCCTGACGGCGGACGACTTCGTGACGCTGCGCGGGCTGCTGGAGCGCGCCGACGAAAAGCTGAACCAGCTTCCGATCGAAGTGCCGGTCGAGGAGCATATCCGGCTGCATCTGACCTTCTTCCGCCACCTCGACAACTCGTTCGTGCAGGGGCTGCTGGCGGCCTACTGGGCAGCCTACAAGGCGTTCGGCATCGCGCTGCACGCGCCGCTGGCCTATCACCGCGAGATGTGGGCCTATCACGCGCAGATGGTCGAGTGCGTCGCGCGCGGCGATTTCGAAGGCGGGCGCCGTGCGCTGCAAGAGCATATGGAAATGTTGAAGCACTCGTCCGACGCGGTCGAGCCGAAGCCGCGCTGGGCCGACGGCGCGACCAGGCCCTCCGGCTACATTTTCAGCATCTTCGAATAGGACGTTCGGACGTTTGATCGTATTCTGACAGGAATTATCTCGACGAAGCGAGACGAGCGGAAAAAAGGTGGGCGCGTATTGAGCCGGAAGCCAGCCGAATTGAACCCTTAAGTCTGAACCCGAACGACCAGGCACGAGCTAGCGCGCTGCTCTACGCCGCGCAGGAGTGTAAACCGCTGATGAGCACGATCGAGACTGCACCGCTGGAAGACATGCTGGCCGCAAAGCCGCCGATCGTCAATGACTTCCAGATCATGATCGCCACCGTAAACGGCTCCGGCAGCCAGACGGCCAACACCGTCCTGCTGCGCGCGATGTTCCGTATGGGCATCCCGGTGAGCGGCAAAAACATCTTTCCGTCAAATATCCAGGGCCTCCCCACCTGGTTCACCATCCGCTTGAGTAAAGATGGTTACATCGCCCGGCGCGAGGATTATCACGTTCTGGTCGCCATGAACCAGCAGACCATCGCCGACGACATCGCCAACCTGGCGCCCGGCGGCGCGTGCTACTATCCCGAAGAATGGGCGATCAGGCCCGACCGCGCCGACATCATCTACTATCCGATGCCGGTCAAAGCTTTGACCGACGCGGCTGAGGTCCCCGCCAACCTGTCGTCGTACATCGCCAACATGGTCTATGTCGGCGTGCTGACCTCGCTGCTGAATATCGATCTGTCGCTGATCGAGGGCGCGCTGAATTTCCACTTCAACAACAAGCCCAAGCCTGTTCAGATGAATATGCAGGTCGTCCATACGGCGTTCGAATGGGCGCAGGACAACCTCGCCAAGCGCGATCCGTACGCCGTCGAGCCGATGGACGGCACCGAGGGGCTGCTGCTGATGGATGGCAATTCGGCGGCGGCGCTCGGCGCGGTGTTCGGCGGCGTGACCTTCTCGGCGTGGTACCCGATCACCCCCTCGACCGGCGTGATTGACGCGCTGCGCGAGGACCTCGCTAAATATCGCACCGACCCGGAGACCGGGCTGGCGACCTACGCTGTAGTCCAGGCCGAGGACGAGATCGGCGCGATCGGCATGGTGATCGGCGCGGGCTGGGCCGGGGCGCGGGCGATGACCGCCACCTCTGGCCCTGGCATCTCGCTGATGACCGAGTTCGCCGGCATGGCCTACTACGCTGAGATCCCCGCTGTGATCTGGGATGTGCAGCGCATGGGGCCGAGCACCGGCCTGCCGACGCGCACTTCGCAGGGCGACCTGCTGATGACCTACCTGCTCGGTCATGGCGACACGCATCATGTGGTGCTGCTGCCCGGCACTATCCCCGAGATTTTCGAGTTTGGCTGGCGCGCCTTTGACCTGGCCGAGCGCCTGCAAACGTTGATCTTTGCGCTGATCGATCTCGACTTCGGCATGAACCTGTGGATGAGCGAGGCGTTTCAATATCCCGACGTGCCGATGGATCGCGGCAAGGTGCTGACCGCCGAAGACATCGAGCGCGCGGGACGCTTCGCGCGTTACGAGGACGCCGATGGTGACGGGATCGGCTATCGCACGCTGCCGGGGATCGATCATCCGCTGGGCGCCTACTTCGCGCGCGGGACCGGCCACAACGCGCGCGCAGTGTACAGCGAGCGCCCCGACGACTGGGTAGCAAACATGGCGCGGCTGGGCCGCAAGTGGGACACAGCGCGCGGCCTGGTTCCGGCGCCGGTGGTTGATCCTGTGAGCGGCGCGAAAGTCGGTCTGATCGCTTACGGCTCGACCGACGCCTGCGTGGTCGAGGCGCGCGATCGGCTGCGCGCGCGCGGGATCGAAACCAGCTATCTGCGTCTGCGCGCGCTGCCGCTGAACGACACCACGCGCGAGTTTATCGCCCAACACGAGCGCATTTACGTGGTGGACAACAACACCGACGGCCAGATGGCGAGCATCCTGCATATGGAATATCCCGATCTGGCCCCGCGCATTCATTCGCTAGCATATTCCGACGGTCTGCCGCTGTCGCCGCGCTGGCTGACGGGCGCCGTTTTAGAACAGGAAGGTCGCTAAAGATGGCGGTCAACGCACGCGTCAACGAAATCGGCCTCAGCCGCAACGACTATAAGGGCGGCGTCTCGACCCTGTGCCAGGGCTGCGGCCACAACTCGATCTCAAACCAGATTATCGCCGTTGCCTATGAGATGTCGATTGATCCGCACCAGGTGATCAAGCTGAGCGGGATCGGCTGCTCCAGCAAGTCGCCGGCCTATTTCCTCAATCGCTCACACGGCTTTAACTCGCTGCATGGGCGGATGCCCGCGATTGCCACTGGCGCGACGACTGTTAACCGCGATCTGATCGCGATTGGCGTCAGCGGTGACGGCGACACCGGCAGCATCGGCCTGGGCCAGTTCAAGCACATGGTGCGCCGCAACGTCCCGATTGTCTATATCGTCGAGAACAACGGCGTTTACGGGCTGACCAAGGGCCAGTTTTCCGCTACGGCAGACTACGGTCAGCATCTCAAGTACGCCGGGATCAACGAGCTGCCGCCGATTGACATCTGTCTGGAGGCGCTGGCGGCGGATGCCTCGTTCGTGGCGCGCTCGTTCGCGGGGGACTCCAAGCAGGTGCGCGAGCTGCTGAAAGCCGCGATCGTGCATCGCGGCACGGCGGTGCTGGACATCATCAGCCCGTGCGTGACCTTCAATAACCACGAGGACTCGACCAAGAGCTACGCTTACGGCAAGGCCAGGCAGGAGCCGCTGCACGACATCACCTTCATCCCCGAATACGAGGAGATCGTGATCGAGGACCAGGAGCCGGGCAGCACGCGCGCGGTCGAGCTATACGACGGCTCGCACCTGGTGCTCAAGGCGCTCGACCCGGCCCAGCACGACCCGACCGACAAGCTGGCGGCGTTCCGCCTGCTGGAAGAGGCGCGCGCGCAGCAGTTGTTCATCACCGGGCTGATCTACGTGGACGAGAATCGCCCGACCCTGCCGGAGGTCAGCCGCCTGGTCGAAACACCGCTGGTTCACCTGCCGGACGAGAAGCTGCGCCCGCCGCGCGAAGCGCTGGACGAGCTTGTGCGTCACCTGACCTGCTGCGCCTGAGGCAAGAGCAGCAAAAAGCAGCTATAGTGCAGCGGTGAAGCAGCTATAAGACAGCTAAGAAGCAGCGGGGACGGTTAGTCCTGCT
>JADLHR010000068.1 GCA_020848665.1 Anaerolineae bacterium | reverse complement strand
TCAACTCGATCACGATCGCCGAGGTCTAGAGGCTGTTATGCACTTCATGGTCTGGTTTCCAGGCCACCCCCCCATCCTTCCGACCTGCGGTCGGCTTTCCTTCCCCCAGCGCGAGGGAAGGAAAAAACCAGAGCGGACTCCCCTTCCCTCATTTTGGGGGCAAGGGGCCGGGGGATGGGGGGCTTTACCCGGCGCGCAAGCGCATAACACGCTCTAGCCCGCCTGGGCGCACGCGGAGCAGGCGCGCCTGCCGGTTCCCGGTAGAGCGCGCCTTTTCGATCAGAGTGCGGCTCATTGCCGGGGCGGGCGGCACCCGCTACTATTGCCGGTGATCGCCGCTCACGCAGCTGGTAAAGAGAGGTCCGTATGGACGACAACACGCAGATCATCAAGCGGCGCGGCCCCGATGACCGCACGTGGTACGTGGTGGCCGAAGCGATGGGCACCGCCGACGCCGAGATTGTCGGGGGACTGCTGCGCAGCGCCGGTATCCCGGTCTATTTCTTCCGCGAGGCGCTGGGCACTGCCATGCCGCTGACGGTCGGGCTGGTTGGCGGGGTGCAGGTCGCCGTGCCGGAAGCGTACTACGCCGACGCGATGACTTTGCTGCAAGGCGAGCAGGACGAGCTGCCTGCCGGGGATGGCGACGATTCGGATGATGAGTTCGACGCGCCCGGCGAAGAATAGCCGCGCCGTGAACCGCGAATTGCCTGCATCCGGCTGGCGGCTGTCGCGCCTGCGCGGGACCCGGCTGCATATGCTGCTGGCCCCGGCGTTTGGCGCGCTGCTGCTGCTCGGCTGGTGGCTGCTGGCCGAATCGGGGCGTTACGCAGCATTCATCGTGCCGTCGCCCGCCAGCGTTGCGGAGCGGTGGTGGCGGCTGGCCGAGGATGGCTCGCTGGTGCGGCACATGGCGGTCACGCTGCGCGAGGTGCTCAGCGGACTGGTGATCGGCGTGGCGGCGGCCTTCTGGCTCGGCTACCTGATTGCCAAGAGTCGCGTCGCGGCCTATACCCTGACACCGTACCTCGTCGCGCTCCAGGCGGTGCCGATCGTCGCCATCGCGCCGCTGCTGATCATCTGGTTCGGCGCGGGGATCGCCAGCAAGGTTATTGTCTGCGCGCTGCTGGTCTTCTTTCCGATGCTGGTCAACACAGTTCTCGGCGTGCGCAACATTCCGGCGGACCTGTGCGATCTGATGCGCTCGCTCGAAGCCACGCCGTTGCAAACCTTCTGGCACCTGGAAATGCCCGCCGCGCTGCCGATCCTGATCGGCGGGCTGAAGGTCAGCGCGACGCTCTCGGTCATCGGCGCGGTGGTGGGCGAGTTTGTCAGCGCCAGCGCGGGCCTCGGCTATCTGATTAATTTCGGGCGCGGGACGTACGACACACCGCTGGTGATCGCCGCCGTGTTCACGCTGACCGCGCTCGCGCTGCTGCTCTACGGCCTGGCGGCGTGGCTGGAAGCGGTCCTGCTGGACTGGCAGGACGGGGCGTAGGGAAAGCCCCCCATCCCCCGGCCCCTTGCCCCCAAAATGAGGGAAGGGGAGCACGTCTGATTATTTTCCTTCCCCTCGTTCTGGGGGAAGGAAAGCCGACCGCAGGTCGGAAGGATGGGGGTGCATCTTCTGGAAAGGACTGAACCGCTCGTGAAGACTCGTCGCTCGCCGCTGATGTTCGCCGCGTTGGCCGTCGCGCTGATCGCGGTCGCCGCGCTCGCCGTGGCCGCCTATGCGCTGCTGCGCGAAGATGATGCCCCCGTCAGGCCGCTGACGCCTGTCACCCTCTTTATGAGCTACGTGCCCAGCGTGCAATTCGCGCATGTCTATGTCGCCGCTGAGCACGGCTACTTCGCCGAAGAAGGGATCGACATCCGCTTCGAGAACGGATTCAACGAGGCGGACGGGGTCGAGCGGCTGGCGGGTGGTGACTTGCAGTTTGGGCTGATCAGCGGCGAGCAGGTGATCCTGGCGCGCGCGCAGGGCCGCCCGGTGGTCTACGTCTACGAATGGTACGAGCATTACCCGGTCGGGATCGTCTCACCGCGCGGCAGCGGCATCACCGCGCCGTCTGACCTCGCCGGGAAGGTCGTTGGCATCCCCGGACCGCAGGGCGCGAGCTACACCGGCCTGCGCGCGCTGCTGAGGGCGGGCGGGCTGGCCGAGGACGACCTGGGCGAATTGCGCTCGATTGGCTTCACTGCGCCGGAAAACCTTTGCGAGCACGCGGTTGACGCGGCGGTCGTCTACGTCGCCAACGAGCCGCTGACCATCGAGCAACAGTGTTTCCCGGTCGATGTGCTGCGCGCCAGCGATTACGCGCCGCTGGTGGCGAATGGGCTGGTCACCAATGAGACGACGATCCGCCAGCAGCCGGAGCTGGTGCGCGGCATGGTCCGCGCCCTGACACGCGGCGTGGCGGACGTGATCGCGGACCCCGATGCGGCGTTCACGATCGCGGTCGAGGAGTACGTCACCGATTTACCCGACGAGCAGCGCGCCACGCAGCGCCAGGTGCTCGACAACTCGATTGCGTTGTGGGACGAGACGGGCGGCAGGACGGCGCTCGACAAGTGGCAGACCACGCAGGACCTGCTGATCGAGATGGGGCTGCTGGCGGCGCCGCTGGATGACCTGGCGGCCTGCTTCGACATGCGCTTCGTGCCGGAGAACGCCG
>JADLHR010000067.1 GCA_020848665.1 Anaerolineae bacterium | reverse complement strand
GGCGGCGCGTATAACGTGAGCTGTCGTGAGCGCCAGCGTGACACGCGCCGCGTCGAGTCCGGCTCGCACGAGGAATGCACCGATGTTGACCAGGGCGACGGCTCGTTTCGCCGCGAGTGCCGCACCGTGATCGAGTACCGCGACGAGCCGGTCTACGATGACTTCTGCGACTATACGGTGAACGTTTGGCAAACTTCGCGCAGCGCGCGCGCCGCCGGAGACGAACCCGCGACAGCTCCGGCGTGGCCGCTGTTCACCCTGGGCGCAGCCAGCGGATCGAGCGGCCTGGGCGCCGAGCGCGAGGGCCAGCGGCGCGAGGTCTACGAAGTCGTGATTGAGGTCGAGGGTAAGCCGCACACCTGCGAGGTGCCGGACCTGGCGACGTGGCAGCAGTTCAGCGCCGGGCGCGCGGTGAGCGTCGAGCTGTCGCTGACCGGCTCGGTAGACTGTGGGAGCTTGCGGGCAGACTGAGCGCCGCCGAAGCGCGTTCCCGAAGCTCGATTCCAGGAATGCTATAATCGGAAGGAGAGACATCAAACGCTGACATTGATCCGGCGGCGTCCGGGTCTTATAAGGGAGATACTGGCGTATGACCGTGGCCGATGATCCCCTGAGCGATCTGTTACAGCCCGGCGAGACAAGCCCGCTGATCGTGATCGCGTCCAATCGCGGCCCGTTCAAATTCCACCTGAAGAACGGCGCGCTCCAGGTTGAGCGGGGCAGCGGCGGGCTGGTGACGGCCCTGGGGGCGCTGGCCGAGCAGCACGATGTGCTGTGGGTCGCCGCCGCGCTCAGCAAAACCGACCGCGCCTGGATCGAGCAGACAGGCGATCAGCCGGCCGAGGTCGAGAACATCCGCCTGCGGCTGGTGCGGTCGTCGCGCAAACGCTACGAGCAGTACTACAACGTCATCGCTAATCCGCTGTTGTGGTTCATCCAGCACCAGTTGTGGGACATCCCGCGCACACCGAGCATCACGCTGCAAACCTGGAAGGCGTGGCGCAACGGTTATGTCGCGATCAACCGCCTGTTCGCCGATGTGATCGCGGACAGCGTCAAAGACGCGAACCGCCCTGTGATTATTTTTCCGCAGGACTATCACCTCTATCTCGTGCCGCGCTTTCTGCGCGAGCGCCTGGGCGATGAAGTCCAGATTCAGCCCTTCGTCCATATCCCCTGGCCGGGGCCGGACGCCTGGCGCATCCTGCCGGAGTCGATCCGCGATGAAATTCTGGTCAGCCTGTTAGCCTCGAACTGCATCGGTTTTCAGACCCGGCGCGACGCGTTCAACTTTGTGCAGTGCTGCCGCTTCTACATTCCCGACGCGCACTCGCGTGGCAGCCGCGATTCGATCTACTACCAGGATCGCAAGATCGAGGCGCGCACGTATCCGATCTCGATCGATGTGGAGAAGGTCGAGGCATTGATCGAGGAGCCGGAGACGCGCCTGCTGAAGTCGCAACTGATCAACGCGATCGGCGATCACCGCCTGATTCTGCGCGTGGACCGCATCGAGCCGAGCAAGAATATCCTGCGCGGGCTGGAAGCCTTTCGCGCGCTGCTGGTTAACCACCCGGAGCACCGGGGGCGTGTGCAGATAATGGCGCTGCTGGTGCCGTCGCGCATGGAAGTCAGCGAATACCAGGACTATTTGCAGCAGATTATGGCGCAGGCGGGGATGATCAACGCCGAGTTCAGCGACCAGTACTGGGAGCCGGTGCGGATTCTGGTGGGCGAGAGCTATCCGCGCGCACTGGCGGCGATGCAGCTTTACGATGTGCTGCTGGTGAACCCGATTGCTGACGGCATGAACCTGGTCGCCAAAGAGGGCGCGCTGGTCAACCAGCGTGACGGGGTATTGCTGCTGTCCGAGCACGCCGGGGTATTTTATGAGCTGGGCGAGTATGCGCTGGTCGTGTCGCCGTTCGACATCTACAGCACCGCCGAGGCGCTGCACCAGGCGCTTAATATGCCGCAGGATGAGCGCCACGCGCGCGCCGAAGCCATGCGTCAGCAGGTCCAGAGCGCGGACGTGCGCCAGTGGTTTTACCGTCAGGTCGAGGACGCGCTGAGCGCGTTGAGCAGCCAGGCCAGGAAGTCTTCGACGCCCGCCACGCCGGGCAGCAGCACATCCGAAGCAGCCAACACCGAGGGCGGCGTATCGCCCGATTCCACACCCAGCGCCAGCGCATAGCACGTCCCGGCAGCGCGCAGATCGCGGGCGGCGCGCAAGGCGTCCGCGTCGGTCGTATCGTCGCCCAGATAAATCGCGCCGTTCAGCGCGTAATCGTGCACCAGGCGGCGGAAGGCGGCGCCTTTGTCGATGTCGAGCGGCGGGCGCAGCTCGAAGATCATCCGTCCGTGGAACAGCCGCAGCCCATGCGCGCCCGCGACGGCCTGTGCGACCGGCTCGAACGCGGACGCAGCCGCAGCCGGATCGGGCGCACGGCGATAGTGAACCGAGAGCGTCGCGCCTTTGTCCTCGACCTGCATGCCAGGCAGCAGCGCCGCGCGCAGCGCATCACGCGCCGCTTCGAGGGCCGGGCGATAGGCGGCGGCTTCTGGGGCAAGGTGGGCAGCGCCGTTCGCCCAAAACTCAAGCCCGTGATTACCGGCGACCACCAGCCCTGGCACGCCGACCCGCTCGCGCACGTCCGCTGCGGCCCGCCCGCTGATCACCGCCACCAGCGCGAGATGCGCGCGCAGCGCGTTCAGCAGGGCGCGAGCGCGAGGCGTGACCTGCGCGGCGTCAGGATCGGTGACAATCGGGCTGATCGTCCCGTCCATATCCGTCACCAGCCCCAGGCGCGGCTGGTCGAGCAGCGGGCGAAGAAGATTCTGGACGGTTTGCCCGCCGGGAGTTTGCCAGTCCATTGCGCCTTTCCGTATAGTCAGGGTGGGCGGGTCCCGCAGGGTCGCCTGCCTGTGTAGAAAGTGGAGGGAGAACGACAATGAGCGAGGCAACGACCGAACCAACTGACATTCATGAAGAGAGCAAAGCGATTACGGTGACGCTGAACCCGTCGCTCGACCGGACGCTGACCACTCATTTCCTGGCGCTAGGGTACCATAACCGCACGACGGAAACAACGCGCCTGCACGTGGCCGGGCGAGGCATGAACGTCGCCCGCGCGCTGCACGCGCTGGGTGTGCCGGTCCATGCCATCGCGCTGATCGGCGTGGACGCGACCGGCCGCGCCTACGAGACGCTGCTGGCCGAGGAGCAGTTTCCGATCACCGTGCTGCGCCGCTCCGGTCTGACGCGCAGCAACATCGTGATCAAGGATACCGGGCTGAATCACGAGACCGTCATTCTCGACGAGAGCGAAGGCGTCACGCCCGACGATCTGCGCGCAGTGAGCGACACCCTGATTCAGTTGATCAACCCGGATGATACAGTGATCTTCGCCGGGAGCCTGCCGGGCAGCGTGCCGACCGACGCCTATCTCGCGCTGATCGACGCCGCGCAGCGCGCCGGAGCGAAGGTTGCCATCAACGCTGGCGGCGGCGCGGCGCTGGAACAATCCCTTCCCGCCGGGCCGGACCTGATCTATCTGACGCGGACCGAGCTGGAAGGATTGTTTAACTATCCGGTGCGCGCCAACGAAGACGTGCTTTCCTGCGCGCAGCAGCTTCGCGAGCGCGGTGCGCAGCGCGTGCTGGTGTCGATGCCGCGCCGGATGGACGCGCTGCTGGTCACTGACGAAGGCGTGTGGATCGCGGACCAGCCCCAGGTCGAGTTTGGCACGCACAGCGGCCAGACCGAGGGGCTGGTCGCCGGGTACCTGGCGGCGCGGCGGCGCGGCGGGCGGCCGGACGAGGCGCTGTGCCTGGCGGCGGCGGCAGCGGCCTATGCGGTCGCCCATGTCGGCGCGGAGTTCGGCACGCTGCGCGAGGTCGAAGAATATCGCGCCGAGACGACCGTCATCCCGATCCACTCGAAGGATGATCTGCCGCAGCCCGACCCGGAAAACCCGCCGCCCGCGCGCCCGGTCTCGGACGCTGACTAACTCTGTCATCAGGCGTACCAGGTTTGTCTGGAGCGTGGTATGCGCCTATGATGGGCTGGCATCGGGAAAGCTTTCCGCTCACCCCTGGCCTCTCGCCTCTATACAGCCTCACAGAGAGAGATTCAGGGTGTGGGCCAGAAAAGCGCCTAACAGGCCCGGCTGCTTTTGCTGTCTTCAGCGATTCTCTGCGGCCCTCCCCTACGCCCGCCCATCGTTAAGCTGACGGAACATAAACTGATTTCAGGCGGTGGCTTGAGTTCAGCGTGGTTTTATCCTAGACTGTGGGTAACAGGCTCGATAAGCAAAACCAAATCACAGGGGAGGATCATATGAAGGCACCTCGACGCGCAGCCTGGTTGGTCGCCACAATCCTGGTCGCCGCGCTGATGATCGGCCTGATGCCCGCTCGCAGCGCGTCCGCCCAGGCTCCGACCGCGACGGTCAACACTGGCGCCTTGCACCTCCGCAGCGGCCCCGGCGTGAGCTATCAGGTTGTGTTTTCCGTCTATCGCGGCACTACGCTGACTCTGCTGGGCCGCAACGCCAATACGTCGTGGCTGAAGGTCGCGCTGGACAACGGCGTGCAGGGCTGGGTGAATCGCTGGTACGTGTGGAGCGCATATCCGCTGGCGTCGTTGCCGGTGGAGGGTGGCACGATCCCGGTGCCCGTCCCGCTGCCCGTCCCGGCGGTTGGCACAGTCAACAGCGGCGCGCTGAATGTTCGCCAGGGGCCGAGCATCTACAGCCCGCGCATCCGGGCGCTGCCGCGCGGCGCGCAGGTCGATCTGCTGGCGCGCGACTCCGCGACCATCTGGCTGAAGGTGCGTCTCAGCGACGGCGTCGTCGGCTGGCTGAACGGCGACTACATCCTGACCTCGTATCCCAAGACCAACCTGCCGGTCGAGGGCGTCTACGTCCCGCCTGCGCCCCAGCCGCAGCCTCAGCCTACCTATCGTTATCACACCGTGCAGTACGGCGAGAACATGTACCGGATCGGCCTGCGCTATGGCGTGAACTGGCTGTCGATCGCCGCTGCGAACGGTATCGGCTACCCCTACTGGGTCTACGCCGGACAGGTGCTGCGCATTCCGTAACCGTCCTGGCTGTTTTCTCTGGTTATATGCGGCCGCGTCATACGACGCGGCCCGTTTTTTGTCGTTTCTGCCCACTGGCGGCGCTGCTGTCCGGCCCGCTTGCCGCTATAATCGTCCCGCTGCGCCACGCTCGACAAGGAGCCGGTTATGTGGGGCACTCTTCTCAACGCGATCACCGTGCTGATCGGCAGTACGCTGGGTCTGGTGATCGGCGGACGGCTGTCACCGCGTATACAAGACTCAGTGATGACCGGCCTGGGGCTGGTCACCGCCTATGTCGGATTCAGCAACGCCGGGGCGACCGGTAACCTGATTATCCCGCTGGTTGCGCTGATCAGCGGCGTGATCGTGGGCGAGCTGCTGGCGCTCGACGCCCGGCTGGAAGGCTTCGCGGGATGGGTCCATGCGCACTTCGAGCGGCGCGACACGGGCGGTTCGCCGGGCGAGGGCAGCACGCGGCGGGCGCGCTTTACTCAAGGCTTCATCACCGCCAGCCTGGTCTTCTGCGTTGGGCCGCTGACTTTCGTCGGCTCGATTCAGGACGGCATGGGCCTGACGATTGGCTTCGAGCAGCTCGCGCTCAAGAGCGTACTGGACCTGTTCGCCTCGATCGCTTTCGCGTCGAGCCTGGGCATCGGTGTGCTGTTTAGCGTGCTGACGGTGCTCAGCGTGCAGGGCGGGCTGGCGCTGCTCGGCAGTCTGGCGGGCGAGTTTATGAGCGACGCGATGGTCAACGAAATGACGGCGGTCGGCGGCCTGATCCTGATTGGGCTGGCGCTGGTGCAGCTTGACCTGAAAAAGCCGCGCATGGCGAATTTCCTGCCGGGGCTGATCATCGCACCCGTCATCGTGGCAGCCGGACAGGCGCTCGGTATCGACCTCTACCCATTCTGACAGGCGCGGCGCGAGCCACGCTGCGCATCAGACGCCGGGCAGGTGTATCATCGAGATGGCGCAACACAGCGAAAGCATCAAGATGTCGTCGTGGCAGATTTTCCGCCGGCTGACCGATTACTGGGGGGCGATCGAGAACCCGGTCTTCGCGCGCGAAATTCAGCGCGTCCCGCTGTGGCAGCGTTACGTCTCGCGCGCGGCGCAGTCCAGCGGCCTGACCGTGACGCTCGGCGGCCTGCTGTGCTACCTCAGCGTCCTGATTGCCTATTATGCGCAGACTATCCTGGTGCTGTTCGTGCCGCTGGCGCTGGGTTGGACGCTGCTGATCAGCCTGACGCTGGCGCCAATCGTCGTGCGCGAGCGCGAGGAAAACACCTGGCACACCCTGCGCACCACGCCCCTGGAGATCGACGCGATTGTGCTCGGCAAGGCCGCCGGGGCGTTGTGGTGGCTGCGCTACCTGCTGCGCGGGGTGATGGGCCTGACCGTGCTCGGCGCGATTGGCGTCGGCGTCGGCAGCCTGATCTTCGTTTCGTTCGAGTCTGCCCCGCTGAGCCGGCTCCCGGCCCTGATGGTGTGCGGGCTGACGCTGGCGCTGCCGCTCACCAGCAGCGCGCTTTTCCTGATAGATCGCGGCCAGCAGATGGTTCTGGCGGCGCTGGCGGCGCTGGTCGTCAGCGCGCGCAGCCGGACGGTTCGCCTCGCCGCACCGATGGCTGTCATCACCGCCCTGGCGGCAACCCTGCTCGACGCCGGACTCGGCCTGTTGGTGCTGACGCAGCTCGGCCAGCTTACCGCGCCGCTGCACGAAACCGGGCTGCTGCTGATCCTGTTCGGCCCCACC
The DNA here is from genome assembly GCA_020848665.1 of Anaerolineae bacterium. Classification (GTDB taxonomy): domain Bacteria; phylum Chloroflexota; class Anaerolineae; order Aggregatilineales; family Aggregatilineaceae; genus DYGX01. The sequence continues at coordinate 1,044 of JADLHR010000067.1, read as the reverse complement.
GTGATGTATCTGGCCGAGCTGCCGCTCTGGATGGCGCTGCTCGCGGCGCTCTCGACCATGCTCCTGCGCGAGGCGCTGGTCTGGATTGGGTGGCGCTGGCTGCTGAGTGCGGCGCGCCTGCCGTAGCCAATTCCGGCGGCTGGTTAAGGCTCGGTTTGCGCCTGGTCACCGGCGCGCCTACAATTCCTTCTGGAGCCGCACCGTCATGCGACGACGGATTTTTACCGATGACGAGGAGAGACGCAAACGTTCTCATGGCTCGCATTCTGATCGTAGAAGACGACGAATCTTTGATCCTGATGCTGGAGATTGCGCTGCGGCCCCTTCATCACGAGGTGATCCGCTGCCTGAGCGGGGCCGACGCCCTGCCGGTGATGCGCGCCCAGCGGCCCAATCTGGTAATTCTTGATCTGATGATGCCGGCAGCGGGGGGTGACAGCGTGCTCGGAGCCATTCGCGCCGACGAAACGCTGCGTGACACGCCGGTCATTGTGCTGTCTGCGCACCCCAAGGGCGAGAGCATTGCGGCAGAAGCGGGCGCCGACACTTTTCTTGGCAAGCCGGTCGATATCCGCATCTTCCGCGAAACCGTCAGCCAGCTTCTGAATCGGTAGCCGATCTTTCTGCCACATCGTCCGCCGCGCGCAAAACAAGCTTGCCGATGCTGCGCCGCTCCTGAAGCATGCGGTGCGCAGCAGCGGCATCGGCCAGGTCGAACACGCGATCCACATAGGGGTGCAGCTCGCCCGCCTCGAACCAGCTCAGCAGCGTCTCGGCCCAGTCGCGCACCAGCGTGGCCTGCGGCCAGAGCTGGGCGAGATTAACCCCCATCACACCTTTGTTGGCGCTGGTCAGAGCGACCGGGTTGAACGCGATCCAGGGGATCGACAGCAGCGTGCGTGCGGCGGCCCACCACGAGCGGCGCAGGCCAGGGGCCATCGCCGAGACGCCGTGCAGGACGATCCGGCCCGCCGGGGCGAGGCTGCGGAAGCTCTTGAGCCACGACCGTCCGCCGATTGAATCAAGCGCAATATCCACCCCGCG
>JADLHR010000066.1 GCA_020848665.1 Anaerolineae bacterium | reverse complement strand
GCGTGCGGCTCGACGGTCGGCGTCGGCACGGGCGGCGGAGTCGGCGTGACGTAGGGGCGGGTGGCAACTTCCGCGACCGGCTGCGGCGTGGCAGTGACACGGACGACTTCGGTCTTGCCGGACATGGTGCACGCCGGGGCCAGCACAGCCAGCGCGAGCGCCGCACCCGCGAGGATCAGCGTGCGGACGTTCAGGCGTGGGGTCAGGTGTTGTCTGAGCATGGGCGCGATTATCGCGGCGGGCGCGAGGCTTGTCAACTCACCCGATGGTCACATGTTCGCTCACGGTTCGAGGCGGAGCACAGAGGTAAAGTGCGTCTCACCGCCGCCTGCCACGTAGAAGATCGCGTTGACGCCCGGCGTGCCATCCGCGCGCGGGCGGACCGCGTCGAACAGCCCGACATCGAAGGCGAACGGCCCCGCCGCTCCTGCCGGAATCGTGATCAGGTGCCGCTGCACCAGGATGTCGCCAGCCGCCCAGTCGAGCGCCGGAATGACGTTGCCGTCCGCGATCGCCAGCCGCGCGCCGTCCGCGCCGAACAGGTGCGCGAATGGCGCGAAAGCCCACGTCCCGCGCCCGGCGTGCAACGCCTCGACCTGCCAGAACGTGTCAAGCGTGACCGTCGCGCCGGGGACAGGGTCGCCGCGCAGCGTCCAGCCGATGAAGCGCACGCCAATATCGGATGGAATATCCGCCGGATGATCGATTACCAGGTCATTAGGGGCCAGCGTCCACCAGGCGAGCAGCGTCCCATCGACCAGCGCAAGCGCCGCCCCGGCAGGCTGGGCGTAAGGCGGCGGGCCGAGCGGCGGATCGTCCGGTGCGGCAGCGTCGAAGTAGAGCGCGCCCTGCGCCGGGACCAGCGCCGCCGCCGCGAAATCCTCCAGCCGCTCGACGCGGAAGACTTCGCCTGCCAGCGTGACCGGCGTCCACTCGTCCATCGGGCTGATCACCGCCATGCCTGGCGTGCGATGCTCGCGCAGGCGCTCGCCGATCTGCGTGGACTCGGCCAGCGGGAAGAGATACGGCGCGTCCTCGCCGGGCCGTGCGGCGGATTGCTGCGCAAAGCGGACGGTGTTCACCGCGTTGAGCGCGCCAGTCCCGATCACCAGCCCCGCGACCAGCGCGCGCGTCGCCGGGCGGCGCAGCAGCGGGGCGATACCCCAGGCCGCCAGCCCGTGCCCGGCCGGGATGGTCAGCAGCAGGTAGAAGGGGTGCACGACCTGCGACACATAGCTCATCAGCAGGGCCGGCAGCCCGAACCAGACCAGCAGGATGATCGCCGCGTCGCGCTGCCGTTCGCTGGTCCGCGAGCGTCGTAACAGCGTCCAGACTGCCAGCGCGCTTCCGGCCAGGATCGCGGCGTTCCACAGCGCGCCCGTGATGCGGCTGAGATCGGCGCGCAGCGCGGCGTCGCGGATGGGCGCCAGCGTTCCGCGCTGCGTGGCGTAGCCCGCGCCCGTCACCAGCCGCAGCGCGTGACCGAGCGCCTCGTCGGAAAGCGCCGCGCCGCCTGCGGCGAACGTATCGACCCGGTTGCGCGTCTGCTCCCAGTTACGCGCCAACCCGGCGCCATAGGGGATCGCGAGCGCGGCGAAGATCGCAACCCCGCCGAGCAGGGCGCGGAGCGGCACGCGCCGCCGGTAGATCAGCAGCAGGACCGCGACCGGCGCAATCAGCGCGTAGGCCAGCAGGTAGGTATGCGCGAACAGCGCCAGCCCGATCAGCGCGATCAGCAGCCGCCGGCCGGGGCGCCGCTCTGCGCCGAGCAATACCGGCACCAGCGCCCAGAAGATCAGGCACACGAAAAACGGCGCGAGGCTCTGCACCCAGGTCCGGCGGCTGTTCTCGACGATCCACGGGCTGGCAGCCAGCAGCGCCGCGCCAACCAGCGCCGCCCGCGCGCCGATCAGCCGCCGCAGCGCGCTGTAGCTGAGCGGCAGCGCCAGCGTGTTGAGCGCCAGCGTGAACAGGTACGCGGCGGCGGGTTGACGTGCGATTGCCAGCGCCGGGACAAGCAGGTAGCCGGTCAGCGGGGGGTTGGCAAACAGCACCGACGTGCCCTGGCCGGCAAGCGGCAGCGCGCCGGTATCGAGCGTTTGCAGCGCCTGCCAGACCGGGTACGCCTGGTCGATGTTGTACTCAATCGCGCCAAAATGCTGGAAGCGCAGCCACACGCCGAAAGCCAGCACGATCGGCAGCAGCATCAGCGCGGCGATTGACTCGACGGGCGCGGGGGCGGGCTGTTTGGTGGAGCGGGCAGGCAGGGGTTTCACGCGCGATCCTGTGGCGTTGGACGATCGGCCAGCCGCCCATTATAGAAGCTGCGCCCGGCGGCGGCGAACTCCGCGCGCCGCGCCCGTCGAGCGCCGATCGACCATTGACGCTCGCGCCGCGCTTGGCTACAATGACAGTCGCTCCGACCGGGCGCTTTCGGCCTCACAGCGCGGGTCAGCGCAAGCGAAATGAAACAGTGCGCGCGCCGCTCTCAAGCCGGTGGGTATCGGTCAATTCATCACCACGACACGGGACAGGCGGCGGACGCGGTGCGCAGCCGGACGATCCTGACAGATTGAGGAGAAAGTACTTTCATGGCTGAGACGATTGTGCTGAACGCAGCCAAACGAGCCGTCACCGGCAAAGAAGTCCGGCATTTGCGCCGCGAAGGTCAGATCCCCGGCGTGCTGTACGGCCCCGGCATCGAGCCGGTGTCGATCCAGGTGCCCTGGCTGGAACTACGCCCGGTGCTGCTCCAGGCGGGGGGCACGCACGTGATCCAGGTGGCCGTCGAGGGCGAGCAGTATAACGCGCTGATCAAGAGCGTGCAGCGCGCGCCGATTCGCGGCGATGTGCTGCATGTCGATTTCTACCGCGTTCGGATGGACGTGGCAATCCGCACCGAGGTTCCGATCGTGCTGACCGGCAGCATTGACGCGATTGAAGACGCCGACGGTGTCCTGGTGCACGAGCTGACGTCGCTTCTGGTCGAGTGCTTGCCGGGCGATCTGCCGTCCGAAATTACGGTGGACGTGTCCGGCCTGACCGAAGTCGGCCAGATGATCCTGGTTTCGGACCTGCCTGAGCTGCCCGGCGTGAGCTATCACGAGGCGCCGGAAACGGTTATCGTGACGACGACGTACACACGGGCGGCCGTCGAGGCTGAGGAAGAAGCTGAGACCGCGGGCGGCGACGAGCCGGAGCTTATCCGCCGCCACGACGAGGAAGAAGACGAGAAATAACCTCGCCGCACCAGCGAATGGCGCACAGTCTTGAGATCGAACTTGAGATCGAAAAGGGCCGGCCAGGCCCTTTTTTGATG
>JADLHR010000065.1 GCA_020848665.1 Anaerolineae bacterium | reverse complement strand
CCTTTGACGCGCCGCGTGTGCCCAAGTTCGAGCTGACTTACGGGTACACCTCGGTGCCGCTGATCCAGTTCCACTGTGACACCGATCTGTCTCGCGCCGATCTCGACGCGCGGCTGCCCGCGCCGAGTGGCTTCAATCTGCCGGGCGTGGAAACCTTCCGCAGCGTTTACCTCGCTGTTCCGTGGCCGGGCGTGCTGGTACGCCTCGATCTGTCCTATTGGGACGGTGGCGCGTTGACGGAGTGGGACAGCGGCGCGTGGCTGGTGAAAGAAGGGCAGCGGCTGCGTGGGCGGTTGTAGGCGCGGCTACTCGCGGATTCCGGGTTTGCCGCTGAAACCAACCTCTGTGTGATATTCCGACTTTTCGCGCGTTTATTCTTTGTGGCAGGCGCCTGTCTGCCAATCCAGCGCGAGAAAGGACACCACATGCCCCCTGTTAATGCGCTCAGTCGCGTCCAGGCGCCGATCCTACTGGCCGAGAACGAGATCGCTGCCTTCCGAGGGCGTCTGACCGGGTCGTTGTATGGCCCGGATGATCCAAATTACGAGGCGGCGCGCAGCGTCTGGAACGGCATGATTGACCGCAGACCGGCGCTGATCGCGCGCTGCATCGGTGTTGCAGACGTGGTGGAAGCAGTGAAATTCGCCCGCCAGCACGATCTGCTGGTGGCCGTGCGCGGCGGCGGACATAACGTGGCCGGGACGGGAACTGTAGACGGTGGCCTGGTGATCGACCTTTCGCCCATGAAAGCGATCCGGGTGGACCCAGCGATGCGTATGGCCCGGGCTGAAGGCGGTGCGAACTGGGGCGAGTTGGATCGCGCGACGCAGGCTTACGGGCTGGCAGCGCCTGGCGGCGTTGTATCGGATACCGGCATCGCCGGACTGACTCTTGGCGGTGGGTTCGGCTGGCTACGCCGCAAGTATGGCTTGTCGTGCGACGCGTTGTTGGCAGTGGAGCTTGTGACCGCTGAAGGCGCAGTCCTGCGCGCCAGCGAGAATGAAAACCCTGAGCTGTTTTGGGCAGTGCGCGGCGGCGGGGGAAATTTCGGCATTGTCACAGCATTTGAGTTCCGCCTCTACCCCGTTGGCCCTGAAGTGATGCAGGCGATCGTGCTTTATCCACTGGAGATCGGGCAGGTCGCGCTGCGCTTCTTCCGGGAACAGATGCGTAATGCGCCGGACGAACTTAGCTCCTTCGCGATCTTGCAGCGGGTTCCGCCTGTTGAGCCGTATCCCAAGGAATGGCATCACAAATCGACGGTCATTTTCGCGGCGTGCTACAGCGGAGCGCCGGATGATGGCGAGCGCGTTGTCCAGCCGCTGCGCGCGTTCGCCGAGCCGATTATCGACCTCAGCGGGCGCTATCCCTATCTCGACGTTCAGCGCCTGTTCGACGAAGATTACCCGCATGGCAGACGGTATTACTGGAAATCGACCTATCTTGACAGCCTGGATGATCCTGTGATCGATCGGCTGATCGCACACGCTGAAGCGGCACCATCGGATCACTCAACGCTCGATGTGTGGCATATGGGCGGAGCAGTCGGACGGCCTGACGGGGACACCGCTTTCCGCAGCCGGAGTGCGCCGTATCATCTCAGCATCGAAGCCAACTGGGACAAGCCGGTAGACGATGCGGATAACCTCGCCTGGGCGCGCGAAGTGCACCGCGATCTGATGCGGTTCTCGGATGGCAGCCAGTACTTCAATTTCCCTGGTTTTTTGGAAGATGGCGAGAGCGCGCTGCGCCAGACATTTGGTGACGCCTACAGCCGTCTGGCTCGCGTCAAGGGGCAGTTCGATCCGGACAATTTTTTCCGCGTGAACGCGAATATCCTGCCTGCCAGGTAGGCGCCGGGAAGCCACCTGGCTTGCGAGCGCGGCGCCGCTTGACAGCCCTTCTGCCGCAGTATAATGTTCGGAAGTGGATGGACACGCGGTGGAAGCAGCATAACGGTATGGCAGGCTCGGAAAAAAGCGGCGCCACGACGATCAGGGATGTAGCTCGGGCGGCGGGCGTCTCGATTGCGACGGTGTCGCGCGTGATCAACGGGACACGTTATGTCAGCCCGGACCTGCGCGAGCGCGTCGTGAGCGTGATGCAGGCGCTCGGTTATCAGCCGAACGCGATCGCGCAGGGGTTGCGTCGCCAGGCGTCACGTACTGCCGGGCTGCTGGTCCCACGTATCAACGAGCCGTTTTTCGCGCAGTTCGCCTTCGCGCTCGAAAAGACCTTCTTCGTCAGCGGCTACCGCACGCTGGTGTGCAGCACCGAGGAAAACCCCGACAAAGAGCGCGAGTATGTCACGATTTTGCTCGGCCAGCAGGTGGATGCTGTGGTGTTATTCCCGTCAATCACGGGCACGGACGAAGCGGTTGCGCGGCTGGTCGAGCGTGCAGTTCCGGTTGTGGTGGTCGAGCGCCAGATGGCCGGATTCGACATGAGCCAGGTGCTCGTCACGAACTTTCAGGGCGCGTATGACGGCGTGCGCCACCTCGTCGATCTGGGACACCAGCGCATCAGCGTGATCTGCGCCAGCATCGAGAGCATCCCGCCCGACCGGCTGCGCGGTGCGCGCCAGGCTGTGGCCGATCTGTGTCCTGGCGCGGAAATCCGGGTGATCGACAGCCTGCCCGATTTCGAAACCGGCTACGAAGCGGCGCTGGAGATGCTGCGCGCGGCGCCGCGCCCGACCGCGATCTTCGCGCTGACTGACTCTATGGCGGTTGGTGCGCTGCACGCGGCGGCGCAGCTTGGCCTGCGCGTGCCTGCCGATCTCTCGCTCGTCGGGTTCGACGATATCCCGCTGG
>JADLHR010000064.1 GCA_020848665.1 Anaerolineae bacterium | reverse complement strand
CGCTTCTAACAGGTCAGGCGCAGGCAGAAACTGGCGGCGCAGTAGCCTGCGCCGCCAGCCGGTGAAGACAGAATGGTTACTGCTCCGCTATCGCCGCGCGTGCCGCCTCAGCCGCCGCCGTGACCCCCTCTTCCAGCGGGATCGAGCCATCGACTACGACACCCTGATAAACGCCTTGCAGAGCCGCCGCCACGCGATCGGCTGTGGCGAACTGCTCCGGCACGACGCCATTCGCCAGCAGCTCGACGAACGGCTGGCGAGCTGGCTCCTGGAAGTAGGGGTTGTCGTTCAGCGCCGTGATCACCGGAAGATAGCCCAGCTCGGTGATGAACTTCAGATTGTTCTCGTCTTCCATCAGATAGTTGAGGAAGTGCCAGGCGCGGGCCTCGCGCTCCGGCGTGGTCTTCAGGATGACCGCCGCGCGACCGCCAAAGGTCGTGAAGGCCGTCTCGCCTTCTTCGGGCACGGGCACTGGCGCAACGCCGACATCCTCGCCAATGACCATCGGCTCGCCAGCAGCCGACTCCAGATTCGGCTCCCACGAGTAGCCGTATTGCAGCCACATGCCGATATTGCGACCAAAGAAATTCTTCTCCATGGTCGGCGGGGCGAACTGCTGCGCCGCGTGAGTGAACTCGAAGAACTTATCCAGCTCGCATTCCTCCCGGTCGAAGACAATATCCGTTGCCAGGTTGTTGAGCAGCTGGCACTCGTCCTGATTGGCGTTCAGATAGATCGGCTGAAGCATATTCCAGTACCAGCCGCCCCACTGGAGCGCCTCGTTCCAGAAGACGGTGCCGTAGACATCGTCCCCGTTCTCGCGGGCCGGCAGCGCATCGATTGCCTCGGCTGCCGCCAGGAACTCGTCCCAGGTCACCGGCGGATCCGCAGGGTCCAGCCCGGCTTCCTCGAACAGCGCTTTGTTGTAGATCATGAGCGTGACATCGGCGCCAATCGGGACGTAGTAGTTGTGGCCGTAGAGCTTCTGCACGGAAGCGGGTTCCAAGCGGTCGAGCAACTCGGCTGCGCCGGAGAGGTCTTCCACCGCGACAGCCGCGCCCTGCTCGGCCAGCGTGCCAAGCTGCGGCCCAAAGGAGGTGATAATCAGATCAGGCTGATTGCCCGCGGCGATCAGCGCCTGGAACGCGCCGCCTTCTGGCTCCAGCTCGAGTGTGACCGTGACGCCCGGATTGGCTTCCTGGTAGGCGTTCACGATCTCAGTCATGGTGTCTTGCATCGCGCCTGCTACGACCGACACGCGGATTGAGTCCGCCATCGGCTGATCCTGGGCGCCAGCGATAGCCACGGGCAGCAACCCAGCCACCATCGCCAGAATAAAAAGGATACGGAAAGTGGTATTGCGCAAACCGGACATTATGGAAGCTCCTTTCTGCAAACAATAGCTGACTAGGCGAGCACGAACTCCGCTGCGCGCAGGCCGCTCAGTCAGGCGGTGGCTTGCGCGCGTCTAGCGCGCTGTTCCAACTGGTTTGCTGAGCGATCGTGGAGTTCTGACCGGCGGTCTGCGGCGCGCAGCCGCACGATTGACGTACTACAAGTGTGGTCGGAAGCTGAACGAGACGCGGCGCAACCGGCGGATCGTTAGGATCGGCGCGGCTGACTTCGAGCGCCATGCGAGCAGCCTGCCAGCCCAGGTCGTACACCGGCTGGCTGACCGTCGTCAGTGGCGGATAGATGTAGCTGGCAACCGGGGCGTCGTCGAAGCCGACGACGGCGATGTCGCCAGGGACAGCCAGCCCCGCCGCCTGCGCCGCCATGATGGCGTCGGCGGCCATCTGATCGCTCGCGGCGAAGACGGCTTCCGGTCGGGGGCTGAGCGCCAGCAGTTCTTGCATGGCGCGGAAGCCGCTGCCGCGCAGGTAATTGCCATGCGCGATAGAAGTGGCAGGCAGACTGAGGCCATGTTCGGCGAGGACCTCCCGCATCCCGCGCAGGCGCTCGCGGTTGTCGGGCGTATAATCGGTTCCGGCGATGTATCCCAGCCGCCGATAGCCGTGCCCAAGCAGGTGCTCGACCAGGGCGCGCGCACCGTAGTAATTGTCCACCAGAAAAGCGGGGATATTGCGCCCGATATCCTGCTGGACCAGCACAATTGGTACTCCCCGATCGACAATGGCTTTGACCTCTTCGGGGCGCACATCGATCGCGACAAGCACCATCGCGTCAACGTGACCGCGATGGAAAAGTCTGAAATATGAGTGCTCACCGGGCTGCTGCGGCTGGCTGGCGATCAGCAGGTTGTACCCGGCAGCCGAGGCTGCGTCCTCGACCCCGCGCACAATCGGAAAGAAGAATGGGTCGTTTACCTGGGGAATGACCAGCCCCAGGCTATTCGTCTGCTGGCTGGCAAGCCCGCGTGCCAGGGCGTTAGGCCGGTAGTCCAGGTCACGGATGGCGCGCAACACGCGCTCGCGCGTGTCCGGATGGACACGGTTGCGGTTGTTCAGGACCCGCGACACTGTGCCGATGGAGACGCCAGCCTGGCGCGCTACGTCAAAAATCGTTGCGGTCATAAGCGAATTTTGTGATACGATAGAGAAATGATAGTGTAAACGCTTTTATCGTATCAGGTTCTGCTTGCCAATGCAATAGGCTCGCTTAAGCGATTTATTCGGTCGAAAAGTGCCGATAAGGCTGTAAAAGCGTTTTGCTACAGCGATGCATTTGCGCGTGTATTCAAAACCAACACTCTTCTCGCCTCGCTTTGACAAGCACGGGCTAAAGAAATAGGAGGACATGAAAATCACCATGAGCAAGCGTTTGTCCTCGGCCGCTCTTATCAGTGCGAAAGTCTGGCGCGAGCATGGCTTTGTCAGCGCGATCAACGCCGCCGAGGACTGGTACTCAGTTGAGCATATCGGCATCGACCAGGGTGACATTCTGCTGATGATCGCCAATGACCAGGACGGCTTCGTCTGGAACCTGTTCAGCCAGATCGAGCCGGTCCAGCGAGCGCTCGACGCAATGGGCTTCGTGGAAAGCACGGGAGACTACGCCGTCCCCCCCGCCTTTCTCGAGCAGGTCAAAGGCGGCTAGCGCCCTGGCAGGCGTTCCATTTTCGACGCGGGGTGGCTCGCGCTGAGCCACCCCTTTCTGATACGCCGTCCTGCCCGGCGCCGCGTTTTTGCTGCAATTTCAAGGGAAAACCTCGATGCTGTATGGAGAGAAACGTGTGGATGCTCCGCCCGCTCCAGAGAATTATTACAGCCACCTGATCTTTGACAACAGTCTGACGCACGGCAGCTACAGCTTCAGCACATGCCACGCGGTTGCGCCAAGCACGCTTGAGCACATCGCTCAGAAGCTGCCGGTCAGCGATCAGCACGCGGTCAGCCCGCCGAACAGCCTCAAGCTGGCGTGGCGCTCGCGCAGCGGCGGAGACTGGCAGGCGACCATCCAGGTCGAGCGCTGGCGCGGGCGGGCGATACGTCTAGCCGGGGACCGGCTGACCTTCTGGTGCCGCGCGGAAGAAGCGATTCGCGCCGTCGATCTGCCGTCGATCCAGCTCGCGCTTGATACCGGCCTGCGGACCATCCCGCTGCGCCTGCTTGGCCTGGCGCCCGATTTACCCGCCGGGGAATGGGTGTACGTTGAGGTGCCATTCGCAGCCTTCGCGCCGATCACCGCGCCGGTCGATTTCAGGCGCATCACGCGGCTTGTCTTCACCCAGGGGTTGGATGACGACACGCCGCATACACTTTATCTGGACGAAATCAAAGTGCGCTTCGCGCCGGGCGATCGGCCCGTCGCGCCGCCCGTCGGACTTGAGGCACGCGCCTATGACCAGCACGTCGATCTGCGCTGGGAGCCGCCCGCCGATCCGGATTTGGCGTATCTACTGATCGAGCGATCCGAGGACGGCCAGAACTTTGAGCCGGTGGGCACGCAAAACCCGATGTTTGACCGCTATACAGATTTTGTCGGGCGCAGCGACGCGACAGCGCACTACCGCGTCCTCGCGATCAACCATGCTTACCGTAAGTCTGCGCCCTCCGAGACGGTTTTCGCGGCGACACGCGCACTGGACGACGACGAGCTGCTGACGATGGTCCAGGAAGCGAGCTTCCGCTATTACTGGGAGCGCGCCCATCCTGACGCGGGCATGGCGCTGGAGTGCGTGCCGGGCGACGAGCACCTGATCGCGCTCGGTGCGACCGGGTTTGGCATCACGGCGCTGCCAGTCGCGGTGGAGCGCGGCTTTGTGACGCGCGAGGCAGCAATCGCGCATCTGGCAAAAATCCTGGCGTTTCTCGACCGCGCCGATCGCTTTCACGGGGTGTGGCCGCATTTCCTCGACGGGCGTACTGGCAAGGTTATCCCGCTCTTTGGGCCGTACGACAACGGGGGCGATCTGGTCGAAACGTCGTTTCTGATGCAGGGGCTGCTGGCCGCGCGCCAGTATTTCGACCGCGATACCCTCGCCGAGCGCGATCTGCGAGCGACAATCACGCGCCTATGGGAAGGTGTCGAATGGGATTGGTATCGGAACCCGTCCGACCCTGATTTCCTCATGTGGCATTGGTCCCCAACAGACGGCTGGCACATCAACCACCCGCTGGCCGGATGGAACGAGACGATGATTACAACCCTGCTGGCGGTCGCCTCACCAACCCATCCGGCGCCAGCATCGATCTACGCCAGCGGGTGGGCATCACAATCCGAGCGGGCCGTGCGCTATCGCCAAAACTGGGGCCAGACGATCGCCGGCGATCACTACCGCAACGGCCATTCCTATTTCGGTATCGAACTGCCGGTCGGCGTGGGACCGGGCGGACCGTTGTTCTTCACGCACTATTCGTTCCTCGGATTCGACCCGCGCGGCTGGCACGACGGTTTTGCCGATTACTTCGACAACAACCGGCGCCTATCGCTGATCAATCACCGGTACTGCGCCGCCAACCCCGGTGGTTACACCGGCTACAGCGCGGATTGCTGGGGTCTGACGGCGAGCGACGATCACACCGGGTATCTGGCGCACGAGCCGCGTCCCGCGCAGGATAACGGCACGATCACGCCGACCGCTGCGCTGAGCGCATTCCCCTATACGCCGGAGGAGTCGATGCGCGCGCTCAAACATTTCTACACGGCGCACGGCGCGGCGCTGTGGGGTATCTACGGGTTCCGCGATGCGATCAACCTGACTGAGAACTACGTCTCGCGCATTTTCATGGGGCTGAACCAGGCGCCGATCGCTGTCATGATTGAGAACTGGCGAACCGGCCTGCCCTGGCGCTTATTCATGGCAAATCCGGAGATTATTCCCGCGCTGGAGCGAATTGGATTTGTGCGGTCCGCTGTCGGACCGCCGCGCCCTGTGGCACGCCAATCAGGAGAGTGATAATCTCACCCCAATCCTTAATCTGCAACCTCGGAGAATTTTGATGGAATTCAAGACGATCATCGAACCATTTCGTATCAAGGTCGTTGAGCCGATCCGGCATACAACCCCCGCTGAGCGTGCCGTAGCCCTTGAGGCGGCAGGGTACAACCTGTTTCTTCTCAAGGCAGAAGACGTGCTGATCGACTTGCTGACCGACTCCGGTACCGGCGCGATGTCGTCGCGCCAGATGGCTGGCATGATGCTGGGCGACGAATCGTACGCGGGCGCCACCTCGTTCTACAAGTTCGAGGCAGCCGTCCGTGACATCACCGGCTTCAGGCATGTGATCCCCACGCACCAGGGGCGCGCCGCCGAGCGCGTGCTTTTTGGCTCCGTGCTGGAGCCAGGCGAGATCGTCTTGAACAACACGCACTTCGATACCACGCGCGCCAACGTTGAAAAGCAGCAGGCGATAGCCCGCGACATCCCCATTCCTGAAGGGACACACCCCGAAGTCATCCATCCGTTCAAGGGGAACATGGACCTGGCGGCGCTTGAGAAGCTGTTGAAGGAAGACGGGCCGCGCATCCGACTGGTGATGCTCACGGTGACAAACAACTCAGGGGGTGGGCAGCCGGTCAGTATGGAGAATGTCCGCGCCGTGAGTCGCCTGTGCCGCACCCACGGCAAGCCGTTCTTCTTCGACGCCTGCCGCTTCGCCGAGAACGCCTGGTTCATCAAGCAGCGTGAGCCGGGGTATGCGGATAGGAGTCCGCTTGAGATCGCGCGCGAGATGTTCAGTTACGCCGATGGCTGCACGATGAGCGCGAAAAAAGACGGCATGGCGAACATCGGCGGTTTCCTCGCGCTCAACGACGAGAACTGGGCGCAGAAATGCAAGAACACCTTGATCTTAACCGAGGGATTCATCACCTACGGTGGCCTGGCCGGGTATGATCTGGAAGCGATTGCCGCTGGCCTGTACGAAGCCCTGCAAGAGGACTATCTCCGCTACCGCATCCGCTCCGTCGAGTACCTGGGCGAGATTTTGACGCAGGCCGGAATCCCGATTGTCCAGCCTACAGGAGGCCACGCCGTCTACATCGACGCGAAAGCCTTTCTGCCAGACATTCCGCCCAACGAATATCCCGCGTGGGCGCTGTCCCTGGTGTTGTATCTGGTCGGCGGCATCCGCTCCGTCGAAGTCGGGACGGTCATGTTTGGCCGGCAGCCTGACGGCCGCGAAAAGCCAGCGGCGATGGAGCTGGTACGCCTCGCATTCCCACGACGGGTCTATACGCAGAGTCATGTAGACTATATCGCCGAAGTCCTGCTCCACATCCAGGGCCTGCGCGAACGGATTCAGGGCGTGAGGATCGTGGAAGAGCCGCCTGCGCTGCGCCACTTCAGCGCCCGTTTTGCGCCCGCGCACGGCACGCTGATCGCCGATTAGGGCTGCGGCGTTTCAGCGCAGCCAGGGCGCGGCAGAAGAAACGGGCTGCGCTAGCGGTTCCAGGGGCGCGTGCCCGCTTGTCGCGAGCATTCGCCCTGCCCGCGCCCGCCCTAGAGGCTGTTATGCACTTCGTGGTCTGGTTTCCAGGCCATCCCCCCATCCTTCCGACCTGCGGTCGGCTTTCCTTCCCCCAGAACGAGGGAAGGAAAAAAAAGACGGATGGACTCCCCTTCCCTCATTTTGGGGGCAAGGGGCCGGGGGATGGGGGGCTTTACCCGGCGCGCAAGTGCATAACACGCCCTAGAAATCGGTCAGCTCCTGGGTGAACATGGCGAGCAGTTCCTGGCAGTGCGAGAAATCCGTGATAATGAGGTCTGCGCCCGCAGCGAGCAAGCGAGCGCGCTTGCGCGGGTCCAGCCCCTGGCGCTGGTCCTCATCGGCAGCGACTCCAAGCGCGATGGCCGCCTGCGACCGGGCGTGAAAGATCTCGACCGGACCGTCGCCCACCACCAGCAGCTCCGCTCCGCGCAATTCATGTTCTGTCAGGATGCGCTGGATGATGCGCTCTTTCGAGTCCTCTTGGGATTCATCCCTGGCGCCGTAGATATGCGGTCCGAAAAACTCGCTCACGCCCAGGGCCGAAGCTTCTTCCTGCACAAAGACGTGATCCGTACCGCTCGCCAGATACAGCGTCACACCGCGCTCGTAAAGCCCTTCCAGGAAGGATCGCACCCCGGCGATCGTGAGAGTGTCCGTTGCAGCAGGGTCACCAGCCGATTCGAGTTGAGCAAGCCGGGCGCGCACGGGCCGTAACATGCGGTCGTTGTAGATGCGCTTGTACTCGCGCGCGGTACGGGGATGCTGCGCCAGGCCGTAACGCCGCACAGCCTCCTCCAGCCAGCGCATCTGCTCGATCGTCAAAATCCCGGTTGACCGGTCCACGTAGGCGGCAACGTCGCCCTCCAGGCCAACCGGCTGGAGCTGGCCCTCGCAGATCATCTCCACCATTAAGGCGATCATGATCGCCTCCCAGCCGCGACGGATCACGGAAATCGTCCCGTCGAAGTCAAACAGCGCGTGGCGGACCTGACCGAGACGCACCTGCGGATTGATGATTTCCAGCCAGGGATAGGGTGGAAGATCCGGCGGAGTCAGGAATTTGTCGCTCATAGTCTCGAATCGCTCGCGGTTGCCCGGTCGAACCGGGCGAGAATCTCGTCAGGCGAAGCCGTTCCGGTCTGGTTCAGCTTCTCAACCACCACAGCGGCGGCCAGGTTGGCAATCGCCCCCGTTTCCCAGGGGGTTGCTCCCGCCGCCAGGGACGCGGCCAGCGCAGCGATAAAAGCATCGCCAGCCCCTACCACATCAAGCGGCGGATGAACAGGTGCGGCGGGCAGGTAGCGAGGCTGGCCCTCGGCGCAGACCAGGACGCCTTCCTCGCCCAGCGTGATATACGCCGGCCGATCCCACTGAGCGCTTAGAGACATACCGATCGCAGCCAGGTCTTCGCGCGGCACAGCGTGCGGGTCCCGATCCGGCCTGGCCGCACGCAGCGCCTCCATCCGGTTTGGCTTCAGGATCATATTCTGAAACAATCCGATACTATGGCGTGAATCAACGACAAACGGGATGGCACGGTATCGCGCGGCAAAGCGATTCAGCGCGTCTCGCACCCGGCTGGTGACGATTCCGTGCATCGGCATCTGGTCGGCGATCAGCAGGCTGTCCAGATCGGGTAGCTGCTGTTCGACCGCGCTGATCAGTTCGTCCTCCAAAGCTGGCGAGAGCGGCGCGCTGTTCTCGAAGTCCAGCCGCGAGTCTTCCTGCTGCGAGTCGAACCCTTGCAGGATGGGCTTGATATAGGCTGAGGTGCTGCGCTGCGGAGTGGCGATCAGGTGATCAACCGATACGCCGGATGAAGCCAGTAAGCCTGCGAGGATGCTCGCGCGCCAGTCTTCGCCCAGCACAGAGAAGACCGTAACCTGGCCGGCGCCCGCTGCTTTCAGATTAGTCGCAACATTCGCACCTGCCCCGGCTGAGAACGCCTCGCGCACAATCGGGCGTGGGAAGTGCGGCGTCTCGCGCGAGAGCAAAGAGCGCGTCATATCGGCGTACCAGTAGGCATCCAGCGCCAGGTCGCCGATCACGCCGATTCGCTGGTCAGCGTACCGGGCCAGAATCTCTTGCAGGCGCTGCCGAGACAGGACATCGAGCCAGATCATCACTCGCCGTCCGCCGTTTCGCTGCCGCCAAAGAACGTGACTTCGAGCATCTCACACAGCGCGTGATAACAGAGGATGTGCAACTCCTGAGCGCGATCGGTGCGCTGCGTGGGAACACGGATCGCGATATCGGCCAGGGCTGCCAGGGCGCCGCCATCCTGACCGGTCAGCGCGATGACCGGCACGTTTCGGGCACGAGCAACCTGGGCCGCATAATTCACGTTCCGGGCATTGCCGCTCGTGCTGATACCGAGCAGCACATCGCCCGGCCGCGCCAGCGCCAGAAGCTCCTGAGCCAGATTCATGTCGCGGTCAGGCATATCGTTGGCGACGGCGCTGGACAGCACCGAGTTTGTGCCGAGCACGACGGCGCGCAGCCCCGGCTCCAGATTGCGGGCTAGCTGCTCACCGTTGGGCTGCTGGGCCAGGCGCGCGCGAAGGTCCTCATCGAGCGGGCGGCGGCGCGCATAGGATTTCAACAACTCGCCTGAGATATGCAGCGCATCCGACATGCTGCCGCCGTTGCCACACAGGAACAGCGTGCCGCCGGTCGTCAGGCAGCGGCGCAGTTCGTTGAACGCGCGCATAAGATCAGGCGCGAGCGCGGCAAGAGCCGGGTGCCGCGCCATCAGCGCCGCGAGGACAGGATGCGGCTCGGCAGGCGGCAGCGCGGCAGCAGCCGGGATTTCGCCAGTGTCCAACGCAGACAGCACCCGGTGGTGGAGATTAGGGATCGTAACCACGTGGTCGCCCGTGATATGGTAACCGTGCCCGCCTAAAGACGTTGGGCGGTTGATGATATTCTTTCGCGGGCGGTAGTAGTAGGTAGGATCGTCATAGCCTGTCTTGCTGTGATAGTCCGCGCCGAGCGAGATCAAATCAAAATTGGCCGTAGTGATGCGCTTGACGTTGTATCCCAGATTACGCACGATCGTCAGCGCCTTGAGAAAGACCTCCGGCCCGGTCACGGCCGAACCGAAATTCAGGAACACGCCGTCGTCCAGATGGCTGACCGACGCGGCGAACCTGCGGAAATCCAGGCCGCTAGCCATGCCAAGCGCACTGAAATCCACCGAGGGGTGCTGGTGAATAATATCCGTTCCAATGGTCGAGTGAACTGTTGCCGGTATACGCAGCTCATGCGCCTGAAAAAACACGCTCACTTCGCGGAACGGGAACAGCGCCGCGTGCTCCGCGATAAACCGTCCAATACCAGCCCCGTAGCCTATCCCATCACGCGCGCCTTCTTTGATCGCCTGATTCATCAAGCGGCCCGTTTCGTCCGCCATCCCAAACGTGCCGTCTTCCAGGCTGGCGGCCACGTCTTCGCTGGTTTCGCCGATGAGCGCCAGCTCGAAGTCGTGGATGGAGACTGCGCCGTTCCCCGCGATGTGCGTCACAATGCCGCGACGCATGAGATCGATCAGAATCCGGGATAATCCCGACTTGATCACGTGCCCGCCCATCATCCAGATCACGGGATGCCCTGCGCGCCGGGCCGCTACGATGCGCTCGACCACGGCATCCAGCTCCGGGCTGTCAAACGCAGGAGGCGGGCTTGCTGGATCGAGCAGACTATCGAGGTGTACGAGGTTGCGCCGCTGCGCCAGGGGGTAAGTCTTGACGTTTGAAAGATCAATCAGGCTCATATCTGACTTTCCATCATGATGAAATCCAGCCGCAGCGGTTGTGAGTGCGTGCGACCACCAGCGTTAATCCGGTCTGGCGGGCGCTACGCGGGGGCAGCCTCACGCGCACAACGGGCGAACAATGCGAAAATCACACTGCCGCACCCAGCCCGGACGCGGAAGCGCAGCACTTCGAGAGGATTCCGCACCTCTCGCCAGATACCGCTGGACACCTGCCCGCGCCCTCGCGCTGGCGCCAACTACAAATAACTGTCGCGGCGATCGTCGAGCGCGCCCACCATGTACTGAACAATCTCCTGACTGTCCGTCTCAGACGTTTTCTTCTCGGTGACCTTGTGCCCGCGATGCATGACGACAATTCGATCTGTCACCGCGAAGATGTCCGGCAGAGTATGGCTGATCAGGATAACGGGGACATTCTGCTGCCGCAGCTCCTGAACCAGCTCCAACACCTGGCGCTGCTCCACCACGCCGAGATTATTGGTCGGCTCGTCCATGATCATCAACTGAGCTTTCCAATAGACCGCGCGCGCAATCGCTACCGCCTGGCGCTGGCCGCCGGAGAGCGTCTCGATCTGCTGCGAGAAATCCGGGATGTGAATTCCCAGGCGCCCCATTATTTTCTGCGACTCTGCCAGCATAAAGCCTTCATCAAGCACTTTGATCAGGCCGCCCAAGTAGCTTTTCTGGGGTTCGCGCCCCATAAAGATGTTTGCGCCGACGTTGAGATTTCCGGCAAGCGCGAGGTCCTGGTAGATCGTCTCGATGTGCGCGTCGCGCGCTTCCATCGGACGCGAAAAACGCACGCGCTGGCCCTGAAAGAAGATCTCGCCTTCATCAGGCTGGTGCACGCCGGAGATACACTTAATCAGGGTCGATTTACCCGCCGCGTTGTCGCCCACCAGGCCGACAACCTCGCCCGGATAGACCTCGAAATCCACCTTATTGACCGCGGTCAGGCCGCCGAATCGCTTGACGAGCTGATGGACCCGCAGCATCGGTTCGCGCGTTTGAGCGCCCTGCTTGATTTCGACTGCTGTCTGCTCCATCACTCGCCTACTCCGATTCCATGCGTCCCATGATCAGGTCACGGGATTGGTCGATCAACACGGCCAGGATGACTACAACGCCGACAACAATGAATTGCCAGAACGCCTGCACGTTGAGCATCACGAGACCGGTTGTCAGCACGGCGATAATGAGCGCGCCGATCACGGTGCCCGTCACGCTACCTGCGCCGCCAAACAGACTTACGCCGCCAATGATCACCGCCGCGATTGACGACATCAGCAGCGCCTCGCCAATCACCGCTGATCCGGCGGTATAGCGCAGCGTCGACAGGAAACCGGCGATGCCGGCAGTCGCCGCCGACAGCATATACAATTTGATGACATGACGATCGACCGGGATCCCCGCACGCAGAGCCGCTTCACGATTGCCGCCGATGGCATAGGTGTACCGGCCAAATGCAGTTTTCTTCAACACGAAAATCCCTATCGCCGCCGCAATCGCGGTCAGCACGACCGGGTAGGGGAAGATACGGTCCATGCTGCGCAGCAGCGCGCCGGAGACCTCTGGTCGGTTCAGGAAGTAGATGCCTCCGCCCTCGCCCCGGATCAGGTAGAGCAGCGACTCGTTGCCGTAGTCACGCACGCCCGGCGGCAGGCCGATTACCGTCGTGTTGTCGGAAAGAAGCAGCGCCACGCCGCGCATGATGAACGATCCGCCGAGCGTCACGATGAACGCGGGAACCTTCAGCTTGGCGATGATCGTTCCATGCGCCATCCCCACAGCGGCGGTCGCGCAGACAGCGGCCAGGAACCCGGCCACCACCGAGATAAACAGCGGGGCGCCTTCGTTGTACACGCCGCGAATCGCCAGCGCTGAAACCACCGAGGCCATGCTCATCATGTGGCCGACCGAGAGGTCGATACCACCGGCGATAATGACGAAAGTCTGTCCCAGGCCGAGTAAGAAAACGGGCGTGATCGCCACCAGAATATTTTGCGAGTTGCGGACAGTAAGGAAGTTGACTGCGCCACCGCTGGTTTGGCGCACTGACACCACGAAAAAGAGAACCAATGTGGCCAGGAAAACCCAGGCCCACACCCGGCTTAACAGCAGCGCGAGTTGTTTTTGACGCTCCTTGGTGAGGATCGCGAGTCCTGCCAGGTCTGCGGTCTGTTTCTGAACTGCCATCCGACTGTCTCCTCGGAATGAAGAGCCGGGGACATGGCATGCACCATCCCCGGCTCATCGCTTACCGATACACGACTAGCTAGGGAACCTGATAGATGAAG
This sequence comes from Anaerolineae bacterium, assembly GCA_020848665.1. GTDB lineage: Bacteria > Chloroflexota > Anaerolineae > Aggregatilineales > Aggregatilineaceae > DYGX01. The sequence goes on along the minus strand of JADLHR010000064.1, from coordinate 13,312 downwards.
CGCGCGATCTCTGGATCATCGACGTTGTTGATGTCGATGATCGCGAAACCGGTCTGGACACGCGGCGGCAGGCTCGTGACGCCGGCGTTATGCGCTACAGCGAACTGCACGGCCATGTAGCCCATATCGAACGGCTTCTGCGCGAGCACCAGGGAGACAGTTCCCTGACGCAGCAGCTCGATAGCGAACTGCGTAGCATCGTAGGCAACGACCTGGACAACGCCACCCAACCCGGCGTTGACAACCGCCGTACCGGCGCCCTGCGCGCTAAACACGTTCGTGCCGAACACGCCCGCCAGATCAGGCTCGCGTGCCAGCACCGCAGCGGTTTGTTGCGTCGCGGTGTTCGGGTCGTCCAGGTTGAAGTCCAGCCCGACCACCTCGATGTCCGGGTATTCATTCGCCATGACTTCGTTGAAGCCAATCGCGCGTCCCTCAACCGAGCTGACGTTCGGGTTGGTCGAATTGATGTAGACCTTCCCGGTTCCGCCGATCGCTTCAGCCAGGCCGCGAGCCGCAATGCGCCCACCCTCCACGTTGTCCGAACCGATGTAGCTGATCGGGAACGTGACAGGGCCATTGACGTAGTCGCCATCGCCCAGGAAGGTATCGACCGTAATGATCTGGATACCGGCATCCAGCGCGGCCTCCAATGGGCCAATCATCTGATCCTTGTCGGTCGGCGCGATGATGAGATAGTCAATATCGCCGCGCGCGATCATAGCGTCGAGGATCGGGGTCTGGACTTCCACACCCCAGGTCGGCGGGATCTGGGTGACAACTTCAACCCCCATGTCCTCAGCCGCGGCGTTCACGCCAAGTTCCATCACCTGATAAAAGGGATCGACCACACCGGGCAAAAAACCGATGGTCAGGACATCGTCCTGGGCGCTAAGCGTGGCAGGGGCAATAGGCAGAACCAGTATGGCAACGAGCAAAAGCGCAAACAGCTTTCTGGACACGGTATTATCTCCTGTTTTGAATAGGCGGCTGACTCTGTATGTTGCGCCGTCTGTTTTACGGCGCTCACCCCTCCTCTCTAGCACTGGGAATACCGAGCATGTTGCGCGTGAGCCTCCATGCGGAAAAATCGAAAACCAGCCTTGGGATCGGGCCACCAATCCGCGCAGCAAAAAGGACATGCGCTGGGTATCCAGGTTAGCATCAACTGCCGGTGCGGCCAGCTTAAGGATTCTTGTTTTCAGTATAGTCGAATCGAGCAAATCGTGCTACGGGTTCGATGACTCAGAGAAAAAATGAATGTTGATTAAACAGGTTTTACAAGATATTTCTTGGCAAACATTCTCGTTTACTTTATGTTCTCCTATACACAGATACCTTCAAACCTCGATGGCGCTGAGGGCAAGGATATGGGCGCGCGCCAGCCTCGTGCACGCTGACAACATCTCCGCGCACGCACCGCCGCTCGCCCAATCTGGCCGTTTTCTGGCGGCCTTGCCCTGACTGAGCGCCATCGTCGCAGCATGAAAGGGCAGGCTAATGGCGACCGATCGCGACAGGGGCATCGCCGCTGCGCAGCAGAAGGTCCTGGCCCTCTTAAAGCAGCGTGGCTCATCGACTATGGCGGAGATCGCGGCCCAGATGGACGTCTCGTATGAGGCTGTGCGCCAGCAGATCAACCAGCTCGCGGCGCTGAAGCTCGTGGAACGCCGCGAATGCCCCAACCCCGCCGGGATCGGCCGCCCGCTGCGCTATTATTCGCTCGCTCCGGCCGGTGAGCACCAGTTCCCCAAGAACTACGACGAGCTGGCAGTAGAACTGATCGACGCGATTGGCGGCGCACTGGGCACCGACGCGCTGCGCCGTGTGTTGGGCGCTCTGGCCGATGATCAGGTTGCACGCTGGGAACCGCAACTGGCCGGAAAGGACCTCGCGGCGCGGCTGGACGCGCTGCGCAGCATCTACCTCGAAAACGATCCGTTTACCGACGTGAGACAGGACGAAGATGGATTATCGTTGGTCGAGCAGAACTGCCCGTTTCTCAATGTGGCCTCGAAGCGCCCTGCTCTGTGCAGCCTGACCGTCGTCGTGCTCAGTCGACTCCTCGGCTACCAGGTGACGCGCACCAGGCGGTTTCAGGCTGGCGATGGCCGCTGCGCGTTCCATGTCCGCGTCGATCAGCCGCTGCAATCGGACGAGTTCCGGTTCGAGTCTGAGATCGAATAGCCAGCAGCCGCCAGGAGACGCTCGTCAGCAGATTTCTTCGAGCGCACGTCTCGCCCGAACCATGTCACTCTGCCCGTCAAGCTGCTCAGCGAAGGAGACCATCGTGAAATATCATCCATACCTCATCATCGGCGGCGGCATGAGCGCCGCTTCCGCCCTGCAGGGTATCCGCGCAGTGGATGACCAGGCCGACATCGCCGTCATCTCAAGCGAGGAGTATTATCCCTACGACCGGCCGCCTCTCACGAAGCAATTGTGGACCGGCAAGAAAACCCAGGATGACATCTGGCGCGACCTGCCAGAGGGGATAACGTTCTACCTGGAGCGGACCGTCAGAGAGCTGGATCTGGAGCGCAAAGAAGCCTCGGACAACGCCGGGGAGACCTATCGCTTCGACAAGCTGCTGCTGGCAACCGGCGCAAAGCCACGGCGCCTGCCTTTTGGAGAAGACCGCATCATCTACTTTCGTAGCCTGGACAGCTACCGGCGACTGCGCGCGCTGGCAGACACATACGAGCGCTTTGCGGTCATTGGCGGGGGCTTCATCGGCTCGGAGATCGCGGCGGCACTGGCGATGCAGGGCAGGCACGTCACCCTGCTTTTCCCGGATGATGCGATCGGCGCCCGGTTATTTCCCCCAGACCTGGCCTCCCACCTCAACGAATATTACCGGGAGCGGGGTGTCGATGTTTTGTCAGGGGAAACGGCTGTCGGGTTAGAAGGCGAAGGAACAGAGCTGACGCTGGTCACCGGCAGCAGCCGCCGCATCGACGTGAATGCGGTCGTGGCGGGGATCGGCGTCACGCCAAACGTCGGTCTGGCGCAGGCGGCCGGGCTGGAAGTCTCCGACGGCATTGTCGTAGACCGCAGCCTGCGCACCAGCCATCCCGATGTCTATGCGGCCGGCGATGTCGCCAATTTCTACGACCAACGCCTGGGGATCCGCCGCCGGATAGAGCACGAAGATGCCGCGAACAGCATGGGCGCGGCAGCAGGCCGCGCGATGGCCGGGGCTGCAACGACGTATGACTACTCCCCGATGTACTATTCGGACCTGTTTGATCTCGGCTATGAAGCGGTAGGCAGGCTGGATTCGCGCCTGCAAATGAACGTCAACTGGCAAGAGCCTTACCGCAAGGGGATCATCTACTATCTCGACCAGCAGCGAGTCTGCGGTGTCCTGTTGTGGAATGTGTGGGGCAAAGTGGACGAAGCGCGTGAGCTTCTGGGAGAGCCGGCTGCTGATCCGGCGCGCACGCTTCAACTGGAATAATCTGGAATAATGGGGAGAACGTGATGAACTGGGACGAGATAGAGAGTATGCCAGTCGAAAAGCCACGTGAGAACGGGCGCGAGGATCACCGGGTCGCCAGCGAGACATACGACCCTCACCTGGATCGAGACGAAAAGATCAGACTGCTCGTCCGTTCGCTGCTGATTGTGCTGGGGCAAGACCCCGATCAGAGCGGGTTAAAGGGCACCCCGGACCGAATCGCCCGGATGTACACGGAACTGCTGTCGGGCTATGAGACAAACGTGGAGACGCTGGTCAACGGGGCGCTGTTCGATGTGGACTACGGCGAGATGGTCGTTGTCAAGGACATCGAGTACTACAGCCTGTGCGAGCACCACCTCCTGCCGTTCTTTGGGCGGGCACACGTCGCCTATATCCCCGGAAAGCAGGTGATTGGCCTTTCAAAAATCGCGCGGATTGTGCAGATGTACGCGCGCCGCCTGCAACTCCAGGAGCGGCTAACGCAGCAGGTCGCGGCCCAGTTGCAGGAGGTTTTGCAGCCCCAGGGTGTAGCCGTTGTCATGGAAGGAACGCATCTCTGCATGGCGATGCGCGGCGCCAAGCAGCACGATGCGCGGATGCGCACCAGCGCCATGCTCGGTCGCTTCCACGACGAGCTGGCGCTCCGCGCAGAGCTGCTGCAACAATTGGGGCCGGCTCCTATGTAAAATCGGCTGTAATTATGCGGCAAACCCACCACTGCGCCTGCCACGGCTCGTCGTCCGCGCAGCCTCAACGAACCGGCAGCAGGCAGTTTTCAGCTTTCACGGAAACACGAAGGGTCTTGCCGAAGAACGCCTGGGACGGATGCGCGCTTGCTTATTGCAGAAAGCGCGGGGAAATGCGCTCAATCTCCACCGCGCCGCCATTTTCGACGGTGATCACCACCGCACCCAGTTCGATCGCGCCGGGGGCGAGGCGCTGCGGCGGCCCAGGGTGAACGCCACGCCGGATCGCGTCGATGAACTGGGCTTCGCAATAGCCCTGCAGACCGTCGCCAGGCCCTGTCATCCCGACATCGCTCACGTAGGCCGTGCCGCCCGGTAGAATGCGGGTATCACAGGTAGGGACATGCGTGTGCGTACCCACCACCCCCACAGCGCGCCCCGCAACAGCAAAGGCAAGCGCCATTTTTTCCATTACGGACTCGCTGTGGAAATCGATGAAGACCATATCTACCGCGCCGCCCTCAGCCCACGCCGCAAGTTGCGCTTCCATAGCTGGGTACGGCTCGTCCACATGCGGGAGCGTCGTGCGGCTGGCAAGATTGATCACACCCAGGCGCAAACCATCCTTCACGATCACTCCTGCGCCCCGGCCCGGCGCACCTGGCGCAGAGTTGAGCGGACGCAGTACCCGAACATCGTCGTGCACGCTCTGGTCGGGAGCATCAAACGAGTGGTTGCCGCCGGTCACCAGATCGATGCCTGTCGCAAACAGGCGGCGGAGCGATGGCGGCGTCATACCACACCCCCCCGACGTCGGCGTAAGATCGAGATTCTCCGCGTTCGCCACGACAAAATCCGCCCCGACAACGCGGATTAGTTCCGGCAAGCAAGCTTCGAGGTAGGCCAGACCCGTTTCGCCCACAATATCGCCAACAAAGAGAATCCTGGTCATCCTTTGACTGCCCCTTCTGTAAACGTCCGCAAGATTTGCTTGCGCAACGCGATGTACATCAGCATGGTCGGCACCGTTGAAACCACTGAGGCGGCCATCAGATTGCCCCAATTCGAACCGCTTTCCGGGTTGTTGTAATAGATGTCAACTGCGACCGTCATCGTATACGAGGCCGGATCGCCGCCGCCCACCAACAGCGGCCAGATGAAGCGATTCCACGTGATGATGAAAACGTAGATCGCAACCGAGACAATGGGCGCCAGACTCGCCGGCGCCAGAACCCGCCACAACACCTGCCACGAGTTCGCCCCGTCAATACACGCCGCGTCAAACACTTCCTTCGGAAAGGTCTGGAAGCTCTGGCGCAGCAGGAAGATCCCGAAGCCAACCGAGATCCCCAGCATCGGTATGATCATGCCCACGAGCGAATTGAGCAGTCCCCATCGCGCGAGCAGCAGGTAATTCGGCACATAGGTTACGACAAACGGAACGATCAGGCTGATGAGCACCAGCGACATCAGCAGATTCTTGAAGCGAAAGTGGTAGTAGCTGAAGGCGAACGCCGCCGGGATCGCCAGCAGGAGCTGGCCCAGAGTGACCCCGCCCGCGTAGATGAGCGAGTTCAGAAAAAACTTCGGCACATTCATCTGCGCCAGCACGTTACGGTAGTTGGTGAGGTCCAGCGGCCACGAGAACGGCGCCATCGGATTAGCGAAAATTCCTTCCGGCGCCTTGAAGCTCAGGCCGACCAAGTAGACCAGCGGCGTGACCACAACGAGCAGCGCCACCAGCAAGATTACGCGCGATGCGAGCCGTTCGGACGCGCTAGCGGTCATATTGGACATTCCTCTCCAACATGCGGTACTGCACATAGGCCAACCCGCCGAACAGCACGATCAGCACGACCGACTGCGCCGACGCCAGCCCAACGCGGAAGGTCCTGAAGCCCTCTTGATAAATAGAGTAGATGAGGTTCGAACTCGCACCCGCCGGACCGCCGCGCGTCAGAACTTCGATCGGCACAAACGTGAACTCCAGCCCCTGGATCAGCGTGATCACCAGCAGGAACAGCGCGGTAGGTCCGAATAACGGCAGGATAATCCGGCGGCTGATCGTTCGATTGTTCGCGCCGTCCACTGCCGCCGCCTGGATCAGATCGTTTGGGACCGACTTCAACCCGGCCAGGGCGATCAGATAATGGAAGCCGAACTGCTTCCAGATTGCGACCAGCGCCACCGCCGGGATCACGGTATCTTTGTTGCGAAGCCACGTCACCGGCTCGGCGCCGAACGCTTTCATCACCGTATTAAAGAGTCCACCCGTCGGATTGTAGAACCAGACCCAGACCGAAACCGCGATGTTGGCTGCAATGACCGTCGGCAGGAAGAAGACCGACTGGAAAATGCCGACTTCGCGTTGGGTCACGTTGAGCGTCACAATCGCGAGCAAGACCGGGAGCACAAACGCCCCGGCCAGCATCAGCAGCAGGTAATAACCGCTCTGGATCAGAATCTGATGAAACCGCGCGTTCGTCAGCAGGTCAACGTACCGCTCTGGGCCGACGTATTCCCGGTAAGGAAAGAGCAAATTCCCATCGTAAAGGCTGTTGTAGAACGCCCGCGCAACCGGCCAGAGTACGAATAAGCTGATAAAGAACAGGGCCGGTGCCAGGTAAAGATACGGTAGCAAGCGGTTTCCAACATCCCCAAGCGCCTGCGCGCGGGACCGCTGCTTTACGCGATACGCCAACGACGGTTGTGCAGCCATCTTAAGTGCCTCACTCAAGAGTATGCAATGGGGAGCATTCACTGCTCCCCATGCAGTCGGTGGACGGTGCGATCGCGCCTTAACTGGCGCAGGCTTCGCCCGCGATCAGATCGTTGACCTCGAACGCCGCGTCTTCCAGCGCCACATCAGCCGGCTGCTGGCCGGAAAGGATCAATTCGGCAGCCTCATGCAGGCGCAGACCCGCCGCAAGACCATTCGGACCGGGGAAACTGACCCAGGTCACGGCCTTGTCGAGCATGTCCATGCCCACCTGCTGAATCGGGTTCTCGGCGACGAAGTCCGCCAGATAGGCCGGATCCTCAGTCAGGCCGGGGAGCAGCGGCACGTAGCCGGTGCCCATCGTCCACTCGGTGAAGCCTTCGGGCGACTGCAAGTGCTGCACGAACTTCCAGGCGGCTTCCTGCTTGGCGGAGTCTTGCGAATAGATCGCCAGGAAGTTGCCGCCGCCGGGTACGCGCACCGGGTGATCGCCGTTCTGCGGATACACTGTCGCGCGCAGGTCGAAGTCGGCGTCACGCTGAATGCCTGCGCGGGCCGCGATGCTGTGGACCCATGCCACCGTCTGCCCGGCGAGCAGAGCCTGACGAGCTTCCTCATTCGACGCGTCCAGGCTGTACCCCGCCTCGATCAGTCCACGCCAAGTCTGCATCCCCTGGATGGCTTCTTCGCTGTCGAAGACCGCCCGCACCTCGCCGTCAACGCAGGCCAGCAGGTTGCCGCCCGCGCTGTTGATGAAGCCCTGGGTCGTCCAGTTGTCCTGCTCGTATCCCCACACGATCGCATGGATGCCCAGCGTGTCCTTAATGATCTGGCCCGCTTCGCGCCATTCCTCAATCGTCTGTGGTGGATTGTCGGGGTCGAGGCCAGCCTCACGCATCAGATCAGCGTTGTAGTACACAACCGGAACCGAGAGGGAGTAGGCCATGCCGATCTGCTCCCCGTTCACGACCGGGATATCGAGGATATTCTGCGGGAACTGCGCTAGAAATTCTTCGCCGCCATATTTCTCGACCAATTCGCGGATCGGCACGTAGGGCAGGCTCGCCCCAACGTAGTTAAGATACGGATAGCCGGTTTGCACGACATCCGGCGGATTGCCACCCGCAATCGAGGTTTCGAGCGTCTGCTGAAGGACTTGGTACTCGCTGAACGAGCGTGGCTCAACGTTGATATTTGGGTTAGCCTCTTCAAAGCTGGCGATCAGCGCGGTAACCTGAGGTCCGCCAAACGTATCGGTGTTGATATTCCAGTATTCGATCGTGACGGGGTCCTGCGCGCGGGCGATGCTCAGCGGCAGCACGAAGCATAGGGCCAGGATGAGGTTTAGAGCGGCGAACTTCGGTAAATACCTGGGGTGGCGCATTGAGTTTTCCTTTCTCCTCAGACAAGACGTGGAACGAAAAGTGATAAAAGCTTTTACCTAGCTGTATATGACTATATAATTCTCTCACAAGAATGTCAATAGGCGCTCAAAGGCGGTAAGGATATAGCAGAACCGCCGCCAGAACGGAGACGATCACGTGGCAAAACATAAAAAGGTGACTATCAACGATATCGCGCGCGAGGCAGGGGTCTCGATTGGGCTGGTTTCAAGAGTGCTGAACGACGATGATTCGGCGCGGGTCAGTCCCGAAACGCGCCAGCGCATCTTGAAGGTCGTGGAAAAGCGGAGTTATTCGGCCAACCTGTTTGCCGCCGCGCTGAGAACGGAGCGCACCGGGATCATCGGAGTGCTCAGCCCCAACCTGTCGGGCACGTTTCTCGGCTCGCTGACGATGGCGCTGCAGCGCGCAGCCGTCGGGCAAGGCGTCGAGCTGCTGGTCGCCCTGCCCAAGTCCGATTCGCAAGGGATCGCGTCCCAGTTCGAGTGGATGCAGGCCATGCTCTTTGACGGCTTTCTGCTGCTCAGCAACGTGCTGGACTATCAGGATACTATCCGCAAGCTTCAGATAATCGAAAAACCGTACGTCTCGGTGTGCGCCGGGCTGCACATGCAAGGGCCGCTTGTCAACTCGGACGACGTGCTCGCGCTGCAAATAGCAACAGATTACCTCTACGAGCTAGGCCACCAACGGATCGCGTTTCTCTACAATTCGAACTGGCCCTTGGAGCGCAACTACAATGACTACTTCCTTCACGCCCTGGACGCTCGCCAGCTCCCGGCTCGCCCTGAGCTGCTGATCGATATCCACGATGCGCCATATACGCCACAAAGCCCGCACTTTCAGGACACCTGGACGATCACGCCGGCAAAGGCCGCTCAGGGTCTGATGCGCGGGCCGAACCCGCCAACAGCGATCCTGTGCTCGAACGATGGTTTTGCGGTCGCGTGCATCAAAGGGCTGATGCGGATGGGCGTCCGGGTGCCGGAGGATGTGTCCGTTATCGGCTACAACAACGAGTTGATCAGCACGCTGTTTTACCCGGAACTGACAACGATCCGGCAGCCGCTGGAAGAGATCGCATCGACCTCAATTGGTCTGCTGAGATCGATCCTGGGTGAGGAGAAGCTCGATCGGAGTGAGATGGCCGCGATCCGGCGGATCATCCCGCCGGAATTGGTTGAGCGGGAATCGTGCGCGCCCCCCCGCGCTCGATAAAGATCAGTTGCGCCTGAACGGAGCCGTTCGAGATCGGGCAAACCGTCATTCGACATCGACAATCAAGACCTGTCTGGCAGCGGCAGATGCGCATTTGACATTGCGCCAGAAACAAACGTACTATGGGTGTGCGGCTGTATGACAAAGCCTTCATGGCCGGGGCGAACGTCAGTGTTCGAGCATCTAGAATTTCTGACTTACTTTTATGATACCGAGGAGGTCCGGCATGGCGCGGGTCGGCATCGGGGTAATTGGCCTGGGGCGGATGGGGCGCGTCTACGCCACGCACACGGCGCGCCAGATCGAAGGCGCCGACCTGCGGGTTGTGGCGGATCCAGACCCTACCACGCTTGACGATTTCAGCGCGCGGGCGCCAGGTGTTCGGGCTGTCGCAGACTACCATGATCTGCTCACCGATCCCCGCGTCCAGGCGGTTATCATCGCCAGCCCCACCAGCACACACGCCGAGGTCGTCCGCGAGGCCGCGCAGGCAGGGAAGGCGATCTTCTGCGAGAAGCCCCTGGCGCTCACGCTCGAAGCGACAGACGAAGCGATCGGCGCAGTTGAGCGCGCCGGGGTACCGCTGCAAGTCGGCTTCATGCGTCGCTTCGACCGGGGGTATGTCGAGGCCAGGCGCAAAATCAACGCGGGCGTGATCGGGCAGCCGGTTATGATTCGCTCAATCGGGCGCGATCCGCACCGCACCAGCCTGGAATTCGCCAATCCCGCCGTCAGCGGCGGCCTGATCGTGGACATGGCGATCCATGACTTCGACAGCCTCCGCTGGCTGATGGATGATGAGATTGAGCGGGTCTACGCCGAGGCCGCGTCGCTGGTGTACCCGGAGCTGGCGAGCGTCGGAGACGTGGACACCGCGACGATCAACGTCCGCTTCGCGCGCGGCGGGCTGGGCAACGTCGAGGTCAGCCGCACGGCGATCTATGGCTACGACATCCGCTGCGAAGTGGTCGGCGCGCTGGGCACGCTTGAAATCGGCTATCTGCGCGAGACACCTGTTCTGCTGCTGAACCGCGACGGCGTCACACACGACGTGGTGCCGCACTTCCCGGAGCGCTTCGGTCCAGCGTACACCCGGCAGCTTGAGCATTTTGTCGAGTGCCTGCTGCACGACCGTGTGCCCGTGGTGGGCGCTGCCGACGCCCGCGCCGCCCTGATCGCTTGCCTGGCAGCCACCCGCTCGCAGCACGAGAGGCGCGTCGTTTGTCTCCGCGAAATCGAGGATGTGATGAAGACTAACTGAATCGAGCCTGGTCTGCCTTGAAAGGAGGTGTCGCAGCGAGACACAGGCCGTGTATTACTCCCCCGAAACGTACTTGGTGAGCGTCTACAAGGAGGTTCGTGCGATGAAACGTCTGTTGAGTATTCTGCTCGTCTTGATGGTCGCCGCCGGGCTGGCAGGCACCGTGGCCGCCCAGGAGATGCGCCCCTACCGGATCGTCGTGGTAACGCACGGGCAGGCTGCCGACCAGTTCTGGTCGGTGGTGAAGAACGGCGTCGACCAGGCCGGTGTGGACATGCGCGTCACCGTGGAATATCAGGCGCCCGCCACCTTTAACATGGTGGAGATGGCCCAGTTGATCGACGCGGTGGTTGCGTCCGAGCCGGACGGCCTGGTTGTCTCAGTGCCCGATGCGGACGCGCTTGGTCCCTCAGTCCAGGCTGCTGTTGCCGCCGGTATTCCCGTGATTTCGATCAATTCCGGAGCGGAAGTGGCCGAGGAGCTGGGCGTGCTGGCGCACGTCGGCCAGACCGAGTACGAAGCGGGCTACGGCGGCGGCCAGCGCATGGCCGATGCTGGCGCAACCAACGCGCTGTGTGTCAACCACGAAGTGGGCAATGTGGGGCTGGACCTTCGCTGCCAGGGCTTCACCGACGCGATGGCGGAGGCCGGTGGCGCGGTCGAGGTGCTAGCGGTCGATCTGGCTGACCCGACCGACGCAGCCAACCGTATCAGCGCGGCGCTGACCGCCGATGAGACGATCGACGCGATCATGACGCTTGGCCCCGGCAGCGCACTTCCCGCGCTGAGCGCGCTGGAGGATCAGCAGCTACTCGGCACAACTCTGCTGGCGACCTTCGACCTCGGCCCGGAAGTGCTTGAGGCGATCCGCGACGGCAACATGCTGTTCGCCATCGACCAGCAGCAGTATATGCAGGGTTACCTGCCGATCGTTTACCTGACGCTGTATCTTGAGAACCTCAACACGCCCGGCGCGCTGCTGATCCCTACCGGCCCTGGCTTCGTGACGCAGGAGACAGCCGCCCAGGTGATCGACTACGCGGCGCGCGGCACGCGCTAGAGGCTGTTATGCACTTCGTGGTCTGGTTTCCAGGCCATCCCCCCATCCTTCCGGCCTACGGTCGGCTTTCCTTCCCCCAGAACGAGGGAAGGAAAAAACAGGGCGGTCTCCCCTTCCCTCATTTTGGGGGAAAGGGGCCGGGGGATGGGGGGGCTTTACCCGGTACGCAAGTTCATAACACGCGCTGGAGTCTGAGCGAGGCAGAGGCCCTCTGCCTGCACACTTATGAGCACCGGGGCGCGGTGGCCGCCGCGCCCCGAAACGGCTTCTCATGACAGCCCAAGCGGCCGCACGCGGCGCGCTGCTCGGAGAAGAAGGCGGTTATGGCGACCAAGGCAATGGCCGAAAAACCCCAAGATAAGCATGAAGAAAGATTGCTGCGCGATTCCATTCTCCGGAAGCTCTTTAAGCGCCCGGAGCTGGGGGGTATCAGCGGCGCGATCCTGGTCTGGGTGCTGTTCGCGATCATCGCCCAGGATCGCGGCTTTGTCAGCCTGCGCGCAACGGCGAACTTCCTCGAAGTAGCCTCAGAGCTAGGTATTCTGGCGGTAGCGGTCTCGCTGCTGATGATCGGCGGCGAGTTCGACCTTTCCATCGGCTCAATCATCGGCGGCGCGGGCATGGCGGTGACCATCCTCACCGTGCATTATGGGTGGAATATCTGGCCTGCATTAGGTGCGGCGCTTGGCGGCGCGCTGCTGATCGGCGCGATCAACGGCATCCTGGTGGTACGCACCAAGCTCCCCTCGTTCATCATCACGCTGGGCAGTCTGTTTATTATTCGCGGCGCCACGGTCGGCATGACGCGCCTGATCACCGGCCGCACGCAGGTCGGCGGCATTAAAGCAGTGGATGGGTACGACTCGGCCTACAAGGTCTTTGCCAGCGGATTCCGCATCACTGATCCCGCATCCGCGCGCGGGCTGCCGGCGGAGTTCCCGATCTCAATCCTGTGGTGGCTGCTGATCGCGGCGCTGGCAACCTATATCCTGCTGCGCACACGGGTCGGCAACTGGATTTTCGGCATCGGCGGGGACGCGCTGGCAGCACGCAACGTGGGCGTGCCGGTCAGCCGCATCAAGGTGTTCCTGTTCATGGGGACAGCCCTGGCGGCCTGGCTGGTGGCGGTGATCCAGGTAATCTCAGCGGGCGGCGCGGACACGCTGCGCGGCGAGCAGCGCGAGTTTTACGCGATCATCGCCGTGGTAATCGGTGGTACGCTGCTCACCGGCGGTTATGGCTCGGCGCTAGGCGCAGTCTTTGGCGCGCTGACAGTCGGCATGGTGCAGCAGGGCATCGTCTACACCGGCGTCGATTCAGACTGGTTCATGGTCTTTCTGGGCGGGATGCTGATCATCGCGGTGCTGGTCAACAACTACATTCGCAAGCGAGCGGCGGAGGCAAAATGAGATGAGCGAGCGGACGCCGATCGTCGAGGTACGCGACATCTCGAAGTATTTCGGCACAGTCATCGCGCTGCGAGAAGTCTCGATGAACCTGTT
>JADLHR010000063.1 GCA_020848665.1 Anaerolineae bacterium | reverse complement strand
ATCAGCAGGTCGAAGTCGCGCGGCTGCAATCGGACGTGCGGCAGACGATGGCGCGCGCTGTCCGCAAGGAGAACGCGACGCGCGACAGCACGCAGCGCCGCTATGCGCGCAAAGTCGCGCAGCGCGCCAAAGCCAAAGAGGTGCGCCTGCGCCGCTACCTCGACGACGCCGAGCGGATCGAGAAGCCGCGCCAGGCGTGGTCGCTCAAGCTCGATTTCGGCGATCTGCCGCCTACCGGCCAGGACGTGGTGTCCTTCGAAGACCTGGCGATTGGCTATGACCCCGCTGCGCCGCTGCTGCGCGACCTGAACCTGACGCTGCGCGCCGGGGAGCGGGTCGCGGTGCTGGGGCCAAACGGTCACGGCAAGAGCACGCTGTTGAAGGTGATCATCGGGGCGCTGCCGCCGCTGGCTGGGTGCGTGCGCCTGGGCGCCAGCGTCCGGATCGGCTATCTTGCGCAGGAGCAGGAGACTCTCGACCCGGCAAGCGACGCGCTGACGATCATCCAGGGCGCGGCACCGCTGAGCCACACCGACGCACGCTCATTCCTGCACTATTTCCTGTTCAGTGGGGACGATGTGTTCACGCCGGTCCGCGCCCTGAGCTATGGCGAGCGAGTGCGGCTGATGCTGGCCGTGCTGGTCGCACGCGGCGCGAACCTGCTGGTGCTCGACGAGCCGATCAATCACCTCGACGTGCCCTCGCGGGAGCAGTTCGAGCAGGCATTGGCGGCGTTTCAGGGAAGCGTGCTGGCAGTGGTGCACGACCGTTACTTCGTGGACCGGTTCGCCACCACCGTCTGGCACATCGCGGGCGGCGCGCTGACCGAGCAGGTCCGCACGCCGGTGCTGGTGTAGGCATCCCACCCCATCCCGGAGTCCCCGCTCCCAGAAGGAGCGGGGACTTCAAACTCGCGCACGTTTCCTTGCGTTTTACCTGCTTCCCACCTTTTTGATTTGATATAGACCGGGGACAAGGGTGAGAGGTGTTCGGGGACATACGCCCTGCGCACAGGCCGCTCCGCCGCGCGTTGGGCAGTCGGTGGGTAAGCCGCGCTGTCGCTTCGGGAAATTGACCCTTTTTTACGCTGTCCTGCGGTCGCACATCGGCTATAATGTGGGATAATCGCGCCCGTTTTTTGGAAATTGAGGGATTTTCGTCCGGCCATGCAACGGCGATGCTGGCGATGGTTGTGGATTTGGGTGGGGGTTCTGGTTGCGGGCTGCGGCCAGCTATGGTCGTCCGAAACGCCCTCGCCAGTCACGCGGGAGCCTACGCTCCCGCTCTTTGGCTACACGTTGCTGCCGCCCAGCCTGACGCCGGGCCTGTGGTCGGTAGGCACCGCCACGCCGCTGCTCTCGGTCGATGGCCGGACCGGGCTGCCGCCGCTCGCGCTATACCTGGCCGTCAGCGGGCCAGCCTGCTACGAGACGCCGGTGGGCAGCCTGGTCTGTCTGGGACAGGTGCAGAACCGCCTCGACGCGCCAGTCGAGCAGGTTGTGGTGACAGTCCAGCTTCTGAGCAGGGATGGGATAGTCCTGGAGAGCGGGCAATCGTTTCTGGCCCGCCAACTTCTCCAACCAGGAGCGCAAGGTCCCTACCGTGTCCTCTTTGATCGCATCCCGGACGGCTACGATAAGGCGACCGCCTTCATCGCGGCGGGGCACCTCGCGGAAAACGTCGAGCGGCGCTATACGGACCTGTCGCTGAACCAGACTTCCGGCGTCTTCATTTACGACCAATACCAGATCACGCTGTCGATCATCAACCGGAGCCGCTACCCCGGTGACCGGATCGTGGTCACGCTGACGCTGCTCGATCGCGACGGGCAGGTGACCGGCTTCCGCCAGGTCTACCTCGATCACACTCGCCAGATTCAGCCCGGCGAATCACTCTCGGTGACGATCAAGGCCATTCCCCAGGGGCCGAACACAGTCGGTTTCGCGGCCTTCGCCGAGAGCCGGCTGGTGCTGAATTAGCGATCAGCGATTAACGGTTAGCATTTGGCTGAGAGCCAGGAACTAACCGCTGACTGCTCTCGCCAGCGCCGCCCATTCTTCCAGGCTGAGCGTCTCGGCGCGGCGGTGCGGTGCGATCCCGGCGCGCGCCAGCAGATCGTCCGCCGCTGTTTTTTCGATGTGCAGGCCGCCGCTCAGCGCGTTGCGAAGCTGCTTGCGCTTCTGACTGAACCCCGCCCGCACCACACGGAAGAACGTCGCTTCGTCCGGCGCCTCGACCGGCGGCTGGGGATACACGTCGATCCGCACCACCGCTGAATCTACATCCGGGCGCGGCCAGAAAGCGCCCGCGTTCAGACGCAGCGCGATCTCCGGCTGCCCATAGAACTGCACGCTGACCGCCAGCAAGCTCATGTCGCCGGGCGTGGCGATCAGCCGGTCCGCGACCTCGCGCTGGACGGTGATCACCAGGCGCTCGGGGCGCGGGCGTTCTTCGAGCAGGCGGCGCAGGATCGCGCTGGTGATGTAGTACGGCAGGTTGGCGACGACGTAAAACGGCCGGCCGTCGAACAGCGGCGCCAGATCAAGCGTGAGAATGTCGGCGTGCACCAGCTCGACGCCCGGCGCGTTGTCAAACTGGGCGCGCAGAACCGGCAGCAGGCGGT
>JADLHR010000062.1 GCA_020848665.1 Anaerolineae bacterium | reverse complement strand
CGCGCGCCGCCGGGCCGGTGGATAGCGCCTACCTGACGCCACGCTGACGGGCGCTCGCCTCACCCGCGCAGCAGCGAGCGCACCGCCGGGAACGCCCGCGACCACGCGCTGACCAGCCGCGCGTGCGGGCTGTTCTTCGGCGGGTTGAGCATAGCGACCTGCACATAACCGCGCTCGTCCAGGCGCTCGAAGACAATGGTCGTACCGTCGTGCGCGCCCTCAGGAAAGTAATCTTCCAGCTTCTCGACCGCCAGCCGCGCGAGCGCCGCCAGAAACTCGTCTACCCTGGCCGGGGCGAGCGGCTGCGGCTCCCCGCGAGGCAGCGACGCCCGGAACGGGCAGCCCCGGCACGCGATCAGCATCGCCTGACCGGCACGCTCGAGCAGCACGAAGCGGTCCTGCGCGGCACGAAACGGCGTTACCGCCGTCAGGATGTGAAGGCGCGTCGCGTCCTGCGCTTTGGCGAACTGCCGGACCTCAGCCTCGCGATCATCCGCCATCGGTCGCTCACTCTCCGTTTCCGGCGTCCTCGGCGGCGGTCGGCAGCGTCAGGAGCGGCGCGCCACGCAGGGCCGCGCGCATCGCGTCGCGGTCATCCCACGGGTATTCCACCGTGCCGAAGCACATGCTCTGCTCGTGCCCCTTACCGCACGAGATCACCACGTCACCACAGCGCGCCAGCGCGCAGCCGAACGCCACCGCCCGGCCGCGATCCGGCACGCGCCAGAAGGTCTCGCCCTCGACGCCGCCGCGCCTCAGCGCACCCTGCGTCATTTCTTCGAGAATCGCGTCAAGCGACTCGGTGCGCGGGTCCTCGGCGGTCAGCACGCAGCGGTCGGCCAGCTCCATCCCGACCTCGGCCATGAGGCGGCGTTTCTCGCGGTCACGCAGCCCGGCGCTGCCAAAGACGGCGATCACGCGGCGGTCGGGCGCGATCATGGTGCGCGCCGCGTTAAGCGCGCGGCGCAGCGCGTTGGGTGTGTGCGCGAAATCGACAATCGCCAGGAAGTCCTGCCCCTCGTCGAGGCGCTCCATCCGGCCGGGGATCGGCGGCATCCGGCGCACGCCCTCCGCGATCGCGTTCGCCAGCCGCGCGCGATCATCGATCAGCAGCGCCGCCGCTGTCGCCGACGCGAGCGTGTTCGCCACGTTGAACGGCCCGACCATCTCCGAGACAATCGGGATGCGCAGCCCGCCGGGGCCAGTCAGAGTAAAGCGCGTCCCGTCCGGCGCGTAGACGATCTCCTGTGCCTCAAAGTCGGCAGGGGTGTCATCCGCCGCGTACAGCATCACGCGATCGACGCCCTGCGCCTTCTCGCGGAAAAAGCCCGCGCTAGGGTCGGAGGCGTTGATTACCGCGCCCTTGCGCACGCCCGGCTTGCGGACGCTGGACGCCGCCATCTCGAACAGGCGCGCCTTGGCGCGGCGGTACTGCTCCCACGTGCCGTGAAAATCCAGGTGCTCGTGTGTGACGTTAGTCATCACCGCCACGTCTACCGCGACGCCATTGACCCGCCCCTGCGCCAGCCCATGCGAGGTCGTCTCGATCACAGCGTGGGTCAGCCCGGACTCGACCATCCGCGCAAGGTACATCTGCACTTCATCGGCGGTCGGCGTGGTGACGTGTAAGCCGGTTTCGAGCGCCTCGCCCCCGATCACCGCGTTGATGGTCGAGAGCAGCCCGGCGCGAATGCCCGCCGCCAGCAGGATGCTGTGCAGCAGAACGGAAGTCGTCGTTTTGCCGTCGGTGCCGGTCACGCCGATCACTGTCAGGCGGCGCGACGGGTGGCCGTAATACGCTGCCGCCAGCGGGCCAAGCGCCTGCATCCCATCCTCGACCTGTGCGTAGGGCACCGGGCAATCGACCTCGGCGGCGGGGCGCGTGCCGACGACCGCCGTCGCGCCGTGCGCCACTGCCTCCGCGATCAGCGTGTGCCCATCGACCATGCGTCCGGCGCGCGCCAGAAAGACCCCGCCCGGCTGGACGCGCTGCGCCGTCTCGCTGACCGGGGCCGTGATCTCGGTATCGCCATCGGGCAGCGCGACGACGCCCGGAACTTCGGCCAACAGGGTGCGGAACTTCATGCTATCTTCCTCGCGTGTTTCAGTCGATCAGACGGAATTCAATCGTCGAGCCTGCCAGGAAATTTTACGCGCTGGCGAGCGGAAGAAAAATGCGCCTGGCGCCGGTTTCCGTACCTGTCATCTGATCGCGCCGGGCGAACAAGTATGCAAACGCCAGGGGATCAAGCGCCCCTGGCGTCACAGCGTCCGATTGTTGACCGCGCAGCGGCGCTAGTGCAGGCGGTTGGACAGAGCAGCGAGGTCACCCCGCACGCTGCCATCGACAACCTTATCGCCTGAACGCAGGACCAGGCCGCCCAGGATTTCCGGATTAACCCGGTAATCCACCTCTTCGGCGCCGGTCAGCCGCTTGATCTCGGCCTTCTCGTCGTCGGTCAGCGGCACGGCAGAGATCACTTCGACCTTGCGGCCCAGGTTACGAGCGTCCGCTGGCACCTCGGCGAAGAACTTGTTGACCACTGCGCGCTGGCCCTGTTCGTCCAGCGACTCGCCAATCAGGCGTTCGGCGGCGGCCAGGGCAAGCTGCACGATCTGGCTGCGCGAGTCGCCGAGCATCCGGTTGCGCTCTTCTTCAGCCTGGATGCGAGCCTGGGCGCGGCGCTCTTCGGCTTCGCGCTCGGCCTCGCGGATCATCTGCTTGCGCTGCTCGTCGCCGCGCTGGCGCGCCTCGTCAATCAGGCGCTGGCCCTCGGAACGAGCTTCGTTCAACAGGCGGTCACGCTCGCGCTCGGCGTTGGCGCGCGCTTCCTCCGCCGCGCGGGCATCCTCCAACGACTTGGAGATGCGCGCCTGGCGCTCGTCAAGCATATTCAGCACGCGCGGCCAGACAAACTTCGCCAGCAGGAAGAAGATGATGCCGAAGTTGACAATCTGCGCGATGAAAAACCCAGCATTAATCCCTAATGCGTCCACTGATCACCCTCCTGGACCGGTGATTAAAGGAACAGGATGATCAGCGCGACGACCAGAGCGTAGATCGCCACGGCCTCCGCGAAGGCGATGCCCAGGATCATGTTTGTGGTAATCTGGCCGGAGGCGTCGGGGTTGCGCCCGATGGCGTTCAGCGCGCCCTGAACCAGCAATCCAATACCGATACCCGGACCGATCACACCGATCATCGCCAGACCGGCACCGATAGCCTTCGCCGCG
The DNA here is from genome assembly GCA_020848665.1 of Anaerolineae bacterium. Taxonomy (GTDB): domain Bacteria; phylum Chloroflexota; class Anaerolineae; order Aggregatilineales; family Aggregatilineaceae; genus DYGX01. Next base: position 1,276 of record JADLHR010000062.1, on the reverse strand, counting down.
TCGACAAGGTTGCCCGTAATTTCCATGAAATCCTCTCCTGATGGGTCAAGATCGTGAAGCGTGATGCTTCAATTGAGACTAACCAGAGACAAAGACCACGCAAGCGTGGCAGAAAAGCATCCGATCTTATCTTAATGTCCCGCTTCCTGATGCTCGCTGCCGTGCCCCTGCATGGCAACCGAGCTGAAGATCAGCAGCAGCATCGAGAAGACGAACGCCTGAATCAGACCGACAAACAGCTCCAGCACATACACCGCCGCCGGAACCAGCATCGAGATCAGGAACGACATCACGAACAGCAGCACACCGCCCGCGAACAGGTTGCCGAAAAGACGGAAGCCAAAGCTGATGATTTTGGCGAACTCCAGCACCAGTTCCAGCAGGCCGACGACGAAGTCCATGATCCCCATCGGCCGTTTGCCAGCATTTTCAAGCGCCGGCGTGTTGAGGAACTTGGCGAAGTAGCTGACGCCAAGCGCACGCACGCCGAAATACTGGATGGCGATGAACGCGATCAGGCCCAGGCCAAGCGCCAGATTCAGGTCAGTGGCCGCGCCGCGCAAGAACGGAGTCACAGCGTAGAGATCGTCGCGCGGGGCGGTTCCGGTCTCGGCGGTCAGCTCGATGGCGGATTGCTCGCTTTCAATGCCTTCACCAGATTCCCCCTCGCCTTCGTGCGCGATCCCTGCGGCGTCTTCCTCAGCCCCGGCGTGGTGGCAGGCGTCATAGTCGGCCTGCGTCGCACGCGTGCCGGGATTCATCGGCTCATCGACCTTCAGCAGCACCCCGTTCCGCTCGTAGCCGTTAATGCCTTCCGCCGCGCAGTGCATCAGGCCGATGCTTTCCGCGCCGGGAACCAGCTTGATCCAGTTGGCAATCAGCAGGAACAGGAAGATGGTCGCCATCAGCGGAAAGATGCGGCGCGCGTTGGGTCCGGCAGTGGACTTCGCCAGGCCATAGAGCGCATCGGTCAGCACCTCGAACAGGCTCTGCCAGCGGCCAGGAACCTCGCTCATTTTGCGCACCGCGCCGAACGCGAAGATCAGCACCAGCACGTCCGCGACCAGGGTACCGATCAGGGTATTGGTCACTGTCAGGCCGCTGACGCCAAGGAAATCTTCCCACACCACCTCGCCCGGCACCATGATGACCGGCAGCGCGACGGCGACGCCAAGCTTCGGCATGAGCCAGAACGGGATCATGCCGCACATCACGACCGAGACGGCAATGATGCCGAGCAGTATCAACACTCCCTTCAAGAGCCATTCTCCTTTTT
>JADLHR010000061.1 GCA_020848665.1 Anaerolineae bacterium | reverse complement strand
GCCCCCGTTTTGCTGCCTGCCGCTCACTTCACGGCGGGCGCGGGGATGCGGTATAATGAGCCGCAGCGCCATCGCCACAGAGAGGAAGACGCATGCCCGACGCGCTCGCCAGCAGCCTCGAACGCCGTATTCTGGAGCGCAGGCTGCTTGAGATCGAGGCGCCCTGGGCCAGCGAGATCGTCTTCCCCTACTACGACGGGCTTTCGATTCGCAACCTGGCGCATACGGTTATGCGTCTGCTGGATGGCAGGCCGCCGAGCGGGTGGCTGGGATCGGCGCCGCTCGATGGTGCGTTGTGGGAGCCGTATTGGGGCCGGGTCAAGCGCGTGGTGCTGTTCATCAGCGACGGCCTCGGCTGGCGCCTGCTGCAAGAGCTGATCGCGAGCGATCCGTCATTCGCCCAAACTGTCGCCGACCTGAAGGCAGGCGGGACGCTCACCCCGCTGACCTCGGTCGCGCCCAGCACGACCGCCGCTGCCCTGCCCGCGATCTGGACCGGCAGCAGCCCGCTCGCAACCGGGTTGGTCGGCACGCAGTTGTTTCTGCGGGAGATCAGCACGCTGGTGAGTATGCTGCATTACCGGCCGGTCGCCGGGCGGCACCGTGCCGACGTGCTCGAAGACTGGGGGCTGGATTTCGGCACGCTGCTGCCGCTGAAAACACTCGGCGAGGCGCTGGCCGAGCGCCGCATCCCCAGCCATCTGCTGCTGCAAAAGGACCTGCTCGGCTCCGGCCTGTCGCGGGTAATGCATCGCGGCGTGCAGCACGTGATCCGCCACATTAGCTATACGGACCTGTGGATCAACCTGCGCGAGCTGCTGCGCCAGACGCGCCGCGAACGCTGTTTTATTAACGTCTATTGGAGCGCGGTGGACGCGATGGCGCACCTGTACGGCGCGGCAGCCGAACAGGCGCGCGTCGAGATCGGGCGGCAGCTTATAGACCTGCGCGCTGCGCTGGAAGCCGATGGTGTGGCCGACGGGCGCACGCTGTTTATGCTGGTCGCCGATCACGGGCACAGCGCGATCACCGATTATGTCAGCCTTCAGGACCATTCGCCGCTGGCCGAGGCGCTGCGCTGCGGCCCTGGCGGCGAGACGCGGTTCCGCACCCTGTACCTGCGTGAAGGCTACCGCGCCAGGGTAATCGACTATCTGCGCCAGACCCTGCCGGACCGCTTTGCGGCGGTTTGCCCGGTGGACGCGCAGGCGGCGGGTCTGTTCGGGCCGGACCCGCCTCACCCCGAAGCAGGCGCGCGCCTGGGTGATCTGACGGTGATCGCGCGCGAAGGCGCTGGCCTGAGCGAAAAACGCCAGGGGCCGCTGGCGCCGGTCAGCCGTCATGGCGGCCTCAGCGCACACGAGATGCTCGTCCCGCTGCTGCTGCGAGTGCTGTAGCGGACCCTTGAATTGCACACGTATCCCGACAAAGGAAACCGGATGCAGAAATTTTGGAAGCACCTGTTCGGCGAGGATCAGGCGCGCCGCCCGTCACTGGTGGTCACGTCGGAACAGCAGGCGGTCAACGAGCTGCTCGAAACGGCGGCTACTGCGCTGGAACAGGGCTATTACGATACGGCGCTCGAAACCTACCAGCGCGGGCTGGAGCGCGCCCGCTCACGCGAGGACACCCGCAGCGAGGAACATTTTCTGAGCGGGATCGGCGCAACCTACGTCGCCCGGCGCGATTTCGACGCGGCGCGCCCGGTGCTCGACGAGGCGCTGACGGTCGCCCGCAAGCTCGACGACCGCCGCGCGCTGACTCGTGCGTTGAACAACCTCGGCTCGTTCTTCGCTCAGCAGGGCGAATGGGGCGCGGCGCAGACCTATCATCAGCAGGCGCTGGATGAGGCGCGCCGGATCGGTGAGCCGGGCGTGCTGGCGCTGACGCTCGAAAACCTCGCCAAGGACTATCTCAACCAGGACAACCCCAGCTACGCCCAGCACCTGCTCAAAGAGGCGATGACAGTGCTGCCGCAGGGGGCGCAGAACCCGATTGCCGCCCGCATCCTGGGGCTGCAAGCCGAGACGGCGCTGGCGACCGGCGACCGCGCCATCGCGCACCGGCTGCTGAACCAGGCCGTCCGGTCCGCGCAGCAGACCGGGCAGAGCGAGCAGCATCTTCGCTGGTTGGGTGTGCTGGCCGGGCTGGAGATGGAGAATCACAACTATACGCTCGCCATCGAGCATTACCAGTCGGCGGAGAACCTGGCGCTGCGTCTCGGCAACCAACCGGCTGAGTTCTTCATGAACAGCGCGCTCGATCTCAGCCTGGCCTACCAGCTCAGCGGCAACAGCGCGCAGGCCGAGGAATATGCCACGCGGGCGCTGGCCCAGGCGCGCAGCGCCGATCACGCTGCGCTCGAAGCCAACGCCCTGACCCGTCTCGGCATGGCGGCGCACACCACCGGCGACTGGCCGCGCGCCGAAACCCTGCTGACCGAGGCGCTGGCGTTCTACGAAAGCGGCGCGCTGGATGATCACAACGAACAGATGCAGATTCTGCTGGCGCTTGGCAACATCGCCACCCGCCAAAACGACGCCGAGCGCGCCGGTACAATCACCAGGCAGGCGCTGGAGATCGCACGGAAGGCAGGCGATACCCGGCGGCAGGCCAGCGCGCTGCACCTGCTCGGCAACCTGGCGAGCGAGCAGCGCGACCGCGCGCAGGCGCTTGAGCGCTGGCAGGCGGCGCTCGATCTGCTCGGCGGCGACGACCCCGTTCAGGAGGCGCGTCTGCGCTGTGACATTGCCAGCGCGCGCCGTGAGAGCGGT
>JADLHR010000060.1 GCA_020848665.1 Anaerolineae bacterium | reverse complement strand
TAGCACACGAACGCGGTTGCGAACATGCGCGATCGCTGGTCCGCGATCAGGCGCTCGTTGGTCAGGCGGACCGCCTCGCGCGGCGGCAGGCCGAGGTTCATCCCGAAGCGCAGCATCGTCACGCACAGCGCCATGAACAGCGCCGCCGGGATGCCCTTGCCGGACACATCCGCCATCACGACGCCCAGCCGCCCGTCGCCCAGCGGATAGAAGTCGTAGAAGTCGCCCGCCACTGCACGGACCGGCTGCCACAGCGCCGCGATGTCCCAGGCCGGGTGGTGCGGCAGTTCTTCCGGCAGAAAGCTCGCCTGGATGGCGTGCGCCGTGTCCAGTTCGCGCTGAATGATCTGCTGCGCTATCTCCTGCTGATAGAGCCGCGCGTTCTCGATGCTGATCGCCGCCTGCGAGGTCATCGCTGCCAGCAGGCGCTCGTCGCGCGGGGTGAACGCGCCGCCGATCTTGTTCAGAAGCTGCACCACGCCGATGATCTTCTGCTGCGGGTTGAGCATCGGCGCGGTCAGGATCGAGCGTGTGTGGAAGCCGGTCGCGCGGTCGAACTCGCGGTTGAAGCGCGGGTCAGCGTAGGCGTCCGCGATGTTGAGCGTCTCGCCCGTCTGCGCGACGTGCCCGGCGATACCCTGGCCGATCTTCAGGCGGATTTCCGACAGCGGCCCGACCGGGTCGAGCAGCACGCGCGACCACAATTCGCCCTGCGCTTCGTTGATCAAAAAAATCGTCCCGCGCTCAGCGTTGATGGTCGTCACCAGCTTGTTGAGGATCAGCGCCAGCAGATCGTCCAGCTTGATGTTGGCTGTCACCATCTGGCTGACAGTCCGCATCGCGTTGAGTTCCTGCACCGCGCTGACCGGGGTCAGCCCGGCGGGGATGCGCTCGATGCGCTTGGCGAGGTGCAGCGCGTTGGGGTCGCCCGGCTGGCGCGCTGTCTCGCGCGTGACGCGGTCCATCAGCGTGTGGATGAAGTGCAGGCCCATCCCGCCCTGGATGCGCTGCTCAATCGGCGCGTTGAGATCGAACGGCTTGACGTTGCGTGGATTCAGCGGCACGCCCCAGTCGGTCAGGCTGACGGTCAGAAACCCGCCGCGCTCGGTCGCGCCGACCAGCAGCGTGCCCTTGTCCGCGCCGGGATAGGCGTGGCTGATGACATTCGTCGCCGCCTCCTCGACCGCCAGCTCGATCTCGAACAGGCACTTGTCGGACAGGCTGAGGCGCTGAGCGATGCCATGAATAAAGGCTGAGATGACGCGCAGGTTCTCGTGCTCGGCCTGCACGCGCAGTTCGCCGAGAAAAATCATGCAAGACCTCGGAAGCTGAGAGCAGCCAAGAGCAGCCAAGAGCAGCCAAGGGCAGCTTACTGCCTGTGGGTTCCTGCTGCTTTTAGCTGTTTCTGGCTGCCTTTAGCTGTTTTTCGCTGTTTTTCTAAAACGCCGCGACAGCCTCGTCAACGCTCTCGTAAATATTGAAGAAACGCTCGAAGCCGATGATCTGAAAGACGCGCTGGACCTTCGGGTGCAGGTTGACCAGCTTCAGATCGCCGCCAGCCTTCTGGTCCTGAGTCAGGATGTCGGCCAGCGTGCGCAGGCCCGCGCTGTTGATGTAGCGTACTTCAGCCATTTCGAGCACCATCTTGTGCTTACCGCTCGCAGTCGCTGCCTGGAGCGCCATGTCCAGGTCTACGGCGCCTTCGCTGTCCACGCGCCCCTCGATGCTGTAAATCGTCACGCCGTTCTGTTCGCGCTCGGTGATGTTCATCGATTTCGACTCCTCACCTTGGCGGGCCGCGCACGCAGCCCGGCTGTCACACGTCGTTGCGACTCTGTTGCAGTTCTATTGTATAGCGAAAAACAGCAAGGAGCAGCTAAGAACAGCTAAGAGCAGCCAAGCCCGGAGACCCTGCTGTTTTCTGCTGTCCTTCGCTGCTTTTAGAAATAAGCTGGCAGACGCGGCGCTCGCCGGGGAAACCTTACCCCTTAACCCCCGGCCCCTTTTCCTCTCTCCATTTTTGAGAGGAGCCAGGGGTGAGGTGGAACACGCGCATCACATGTGCCAGTGACTTACGATAGATTCCTTAGCTGTCCTTCGCTGTTTTTAGCTGCCTTTCGCTGCTTTTCTGCTACAATTCTCCCCGTCCCGGCGGCAGGCGAGCGGCGCCTGCCCGCACCCGCGAGCATCCGCGATGACCCTGACGCATATCCTGGTCTTCCTCGCTGGCGCGGCGCTCTATCTGGCGCTGATCCCGGCGCGCTGGCGCGGCTGGGCGCTGCTGATCGGCAGCGTCGTGGCGATCTACTGGCTCCAGCCGCCGATCCGCATCCGCTCGCTCGATTTCGCCTTCCCGACCGCGACGCTCGCCCTGGCCGCGCTCGGCTGGGCGATCACGCGCGCGCCGGGCCAGCGCTGGACCCGCGAAGACAGCGCCGCCGCGCTGGTTATGGCGGGCGGAGTGATTGCGCTGGCGCTGGGGCGCTTCCTCGCGCCGGAGCTGCGCCTGACACCCACGCGCCCCCCGGCTCTGCTGAACGTCGTGCTTGCGCTGGCCGCGAGCGGGGCACTGCTGGCCGCGCTGAGCCGCGTCCGCGACCGGCGCCGTCTGCTCGTGCCAGGAATGCTCGTCATTCTGGCGCTGTTCG
>JADLHR010000059.1 GCA_020848665.1 Anaerolineae bacterium | reverse complement strand
CGGCGAGATCAACGCTCGTATTATAGGCGCCGGACCCGCGCCGGGCGAACATCCCGCGCTACTCGCCCAGCGGGATACAGCCCTCGGTCCACAGCTCCGGCCACGACGAGCGCGGCATGCCGTAGTAGTCCTCGATGATCGCGCGCGTAATCGGCGCGGCGACCTCGGACCCCTCGCACGAGTTCTCGACGATCACCGCGACCGCGATCTCCGGATCATCCTGCGGCGCGTAGGCCACGAACCAGGCGTTCGGCGGCGTATTTTCTCCGCCGGTCTGCGCCGTGCCGGTCTTGCCGCAGATCACCAGGTCCGTGCCCTGCCATTCGTACCACTCCTCGAAGATGTAGCGCGCAGTGCCCTCCTCGACCAGCGTCACGTTACACATCGCCTCGCGGATCGCCTCGAAGACTTCCGCGCCATAATCAAGCTGCGTCTGGGCCTCTGGTTCGGTCACGAGCGTCGGCGCGCCGTCCGGCGGCTGCACTTTCTGGACGAAGCGCGGAATCCACAGCGTCCCGTTGTTGGCGACGGCAGCAGTCATGCGCGCCATCTGCATCGGCGTCACCACGATATCGCCCTGCCCGATCGCGATGTTGATCGTGTCGCCGAACTGCCAGCCGCTTCCGTCAGTGCGCCGGTAGGTGTCCGGGTTCGGGATCGACCCAATCTGTTCCGGCAGCAGCGTCTGTCCGGTCGGCACGCCCAGCCCCATCTCGCGCGCGTGGGTCGTGATCAGCGCCGGATCGACCTGGTGGATCGCCGCGCCCGCTTCCCAGAAATAGGGATCGCAGGAATAAGTCAGCGCCTCCTTAAAGTCGATGGTGCCGTGCCCTTCCGGCTTCCAGTCGGTGCGGACTTGCAGCACGTCCGCCGGATTTGACCACGTCCCGTCACAGGTGTACGGCTGGCTCACCGTAAAAATGTTCTCGTCCAGCGCGGCGGCCATCGTCACGATTTTGAAGACCGAGGCGGGCGAATACTGGCCTTGCAGCGCGCGGTTGAGCATGGGCCGCCGGATGTCGTTCCGCAGCGCGCCAATCGCCGCCGCCGGGTCGTCGGACGCGGCGTTCGGGCTGAAGATGCCCGGCTCGTACGAGGGATAACTCGCCATCGCCAGAATCTCGCCCGTCTTCACGTCCATCACAATCGCCGCCGCGCCGGGCGACTCAGGCGCCCAGGTCGGCTGCGCGATATTGTACGCCTGGCGCAGCGTCTCCTGCACGCCTGCCTGCAAGCGGCGGTCAATCGTCAGGTAGACATCCTGCCCCGGCGCGGAAGGCGCCTCGGCGATCTTGCGCAGCAGCTCGCCAGTCGGCGAGACAATCAGCAACTGCCCGCCGAGCTTGCCCGCCAATTCCTCCTCGAACGCCGCCTCGATACCCTCCTGCCCGACCAGCGCGTCCGGCGCGTAGCCGCGCGCGGTGTACTCGTCAAGCTGGTCCGGCCGGATCTGCCCGACATAGCCGACGAGGTGCGGCGCCAGCTCGTTGTAATAGCGCCGCCCGGTCCGCACCGCCGTGTCAATCGCCTCGTTGCCGATGTCGCACACGCTCAGCAGCGCGGCCTGGTTGCGCTGAAAGATATCCTCGTCCAGCTCCCCGGCGATGAAGACGGTATCGGGGTTATAGCGCGCGAACAGGCGCACCATCTCGGCTTTTTCGCGGCGCAGCAGGCGTGCCAGCAGCGTCTGGCAGTCGTCCACGCTCGCCATCTTGTCCTGTGCGACGCGCATCAGGACCGAGCGCGCGCCTTCCTGCACCAGCACGTTACCGCTGCGGTCATAGATGTTGCCCCGGCTCGGCGCGTTGGAGCGCCGTTCCAGCCGCGCTCCGGCGGTCAGCCGGTCGAAAATGTCCATTCGCGTCCAGGCGACGCGCCAGCCTTCCGGCGTAGTGACCAGCCGCATCGTGCGCCCGGTATCTGCAATCTCGCCGAAGAAGCGCGTCTGAAACATCACATCGTAATGGATGATGGCGGTCGTGCCTTGCTGGCTGGTGGCGGTGATCGCTGCGCTGAGCGAGTCGAGCGTAAGCTGCGCGGCGGCGTTCTCGTACTCGCGCGTGAACTCGTCCGCCGTAAACATCTGGCGCGCCTTGGTCCCGACCTGCTCGTACATCGCAGCGTAATCGCCTTCGGCCCAGCGCGACAGGAAAGTGCGCGCCGCGCGCTCAGCAGCCCCGATCGACAGATCAGGGCCGGTGTCGAGACTCAGCGCATCCGAGGCCCCCCCGGGCGCGCTCAGATCGCACCCTGCCAGCAGCACCGCGACACTCAATACCAGCCCAACCAGCCACCCTAATTGCAGACGCTTCATCACCTGTCCCAACCGCACCCCACACATCACCTGTTGTTTTCGTCCGGCGGGCAGAGCAAGCTCTGCCCCTACGCCGGCGTGCTGTTTTTTTGCTGCTCTTCGCTGTTTTTTGCTGCTCTTCGCTGCTCTTTACTGTTCTTTGCTGCTTTTCGCTGTTCTTCGCTCATAAACAAAGGGCCAAGCAGCGGCGCCACCCGGCCCGCGCTTGCCCCCTCTGCCATCCTTCGTCGATTGTCACGCCGCGCGGCGTGACCGCGCTACAGCATCCCGGACAGGATCGCGCCCGCCAGGTCGCAGCCGTCGTCGCCCAGGCTCCGGCACGCGGCAGGCACATCGCTGGGCGGCGTGATGCCCAGCGCCCGCAAAGAGCGCGTCAGGTGGCACAGCGGCAGCCCGACCACGTTGGAAAAACACCCGCTGCGCACCTCGGCGGGATGAAACGCGGTGTTCTGGATGGCATAGCCCCCGGCCTTATCGAACGGGTCGCCGCTGGCGATATAGGCCTCGATCTCGGCACTGGAATAGTCGCGCATCCAGACCTCGGTCGTCGCCACATCCGTGACGCTCTGCCCCGTGACCGAGTCGATCAGCGTCAGCGCCGTGATCACCTGGTGAGCGCGCCCCCGCAGGCGAACCAGCATCGCGTGCGCCTCGTCCGCGTCGGCGGGCTTGCCCAGGATATCGTCGTCATCTGCAACGGTCGTATCCGCCGCCAGCACCACCGCGCCCGACGCGCGAGCCGCTGGCAGCGCAGCGGCGGCTTTTTCCTGGCTGAGACGGATGGTATAGGCGCGGGCGGTTTCTCCCGGCTGAACCGACTCGTCAATGTCCGCTGGCGCGGTCGTGAAGCGCAGCCCGGTCAGGCTGAGCAGCTCGCGGCGGCGCGGTGAGGCGGACGCCAAAAGGATAGTCGGGTTCGGTTGGCTCGTCAAGCGATTATCCTGTGTCTGTCCTGTCTGGAGTCCATGAACACCTTATCATTTACCTCGCCCCTGGTTGGGTTTTCACTCTCTCCAGATTGATACAGGCCGGGGAGAGGGGTGAGGTAAATCACCCGGTCATCGACTGCTTGCGATTCTGGAACATCAGCCCGAAGCCGCGCCGCGTGACCAGGTAATCGTGCGCCGGGTCAGCGTCTTGCAGGCGCTTGCGCAGGCGGCTGACCAGCGCATCGAGCGTCTGGTCCGGGATGTCCGCGCCTGGCCCCCAGATCGCGCCGACGATCTGCTCGCGCGTCACGATCCGCCCGGCGTTCTCGACCAGCAGCGCCAGCAGCGCGAACTGGTGCGGGCTGAGCGGCGGGTCGAGCGTCTGCCCGCCGACCTTCACCGTCGCCGCGTCCAGATTCAGCTCCAGCCCTGGCGGCGGAATCTGGACCGGGTCGATCTGCATCGTCGTCACCGGGTCATCCAGCACGACGCTGAAGCTCTGGCCGAAGTGGATCTCGTCTCCGGCGCGCAGGCGTTGCGGCTCGCCCGGCTCCAGCCGCTGCCCGTTGACGAAGGTCCCGTTAGTGCTGCCCAGGTCTTCCAGATAGAGATGGAGATGATCGCTGACCAACTGCGCGTGCAGCCGCGAGATCTCGCCGCTGTCCAGCACAAGATTGCACTCGCGCGCCCGCCCGATAGTGAACGGAAACGTGTCCAGGTCAATCGTGCGGCCCGGCTTGGCCCCGGCGCGGATCAGAAAGCGTTGTATGCCTGGCATGGCAACCCCCCGTTCGCAGCGTGCGGCCTCGTCCACAT
>JADLHR010000058.1 GCA_020848665.1 Anaerolineae bacterium | reverse complement strand
TCGCCGGAGACGCTGGCGGCGCTCATTCGAGGCGCTGGGCTGCGGCTGGTGCGCACCGAAACATGGCCTCAGCAAGCCGCGCTGCTGGCCGCCGGAGACATGTCCGGCTTCCAGGCCCTGCGCGAGTTGCTGCGCGGCGGGCGGCGGGCCTAGAGCGTGTTATGCACTTCGTGGTCTGGTCCCCCAGGCCCCCCATCCTTCCGACCTGCGGTCGGCTTTCCTTCCCCCAGAACGAGGGAAGGAAAAAAGCCGGATAGACTCCCCTTCCCTCATTTTGGGGGCAAGGGGCCGGGGGATGGGGGGTTTTCTCGAGCGCAAGTTCATAACACGCTCTAGCCAGCCTATCCCGCGCTCCGATTGGTCGGGCGGCTCAGCGCGTCGTTGGCTCCGACTGAGCCAGCGGGCTGCCGAGCGCCGCGTCGCTGGCGTAGCCGGGCGCTGTCTGCGTTTCCGCCTGGCGCTGCTCGATATTCATCACCGAGGGCATGAAGAACGCCGCGATCCCGGTAAGCAGGCATAGCAGCCCGGCGGCCACATACCACACCTGGATTCCGGCCAGATCAGTCACCGGCCCGGCGATCAGCAGGCCAACCGGCGAGGTAAGCGTTACCAGGCTGCCAAAGAGCATGAACACCCGCCCCTGAATCTCAGGGGCGATGGAGCCTTGCAGCACAGCGAACAGCGGCCCGTCAACCAGCGCAGCCGAAGCGCCTATCAAGAGCATCAGCGCCAGCGCCGCCGAGAAAAGCGCTGGGGGCAGCACGCTGAACGCGAGCATCAGCAGGCCGATCAGCGTCACGCCGAGCATGGTCGTGGCGATGCGCCGCTTGAACCCGCCCCATACGCCGAGCAGCAGCCCACCGAGAATAGTCCCTACGCCAGCGGCCATCTCCAGCCCGGCCAGCTCGCCCGCCCCGCGCCCGAAGTGCTCCTTAACCAGCAGTGGCAGCAGCGCAAAGGCCGGAGTCAGCGCGATCTTAAACAACATCGCGGCAGCGACAATGATCACCAGCCCGCGCCAGCCAAACAGGTAGCGTATTCCCTCGCGCAGCTCGGCGATCATCGACGGCCTGGCGCCCTCTGGCCGGGCGGCGCGTGGTGGCTGCGGGATAGCGATCACCAACAGCGGCATGATCGCCAGCGAAGCCGTAACCACGTCCATAAACATGATGCTGTGCATCGGTAAGATTGCCAGCAGCAGCGCGCCCGCCGCCGGGCCGATGATGTTCAGCGCGCCATACATCGCCTGGTTGATACCCGACACGCGGGCAAGGTGCTCTTTGGGGACCATCAGCGAGGTCGAGGCTTGCATCGCAGGCCAGTGGAAGATGCCGCCCAGTTCGCGCGCCAGCATGATCAGGTACACGTGCCAGATCGCGATGCTGCCGGACCAGAATAACCACGCCAGCCAGAGCGAAACCAGCGCAATCGCCGCGTCAGCGACGATCATCACGCGCCGCCGGCTCCAACGGTCCACCAGCGCGCCCGCGATCGGCCCCAGCACAATCTGAGGCAGCAAGGCAAAGAACATCGTTGTTGCCAGCACCGTCGCCGATCCGGTTTCCTCAGTCAGCCACCAGATCAGCGCGAAACGCGCGATCCCGCTGCCCATCAGCGACACAGCCTGCCCCGCCCAGATGGTGAAGAACGGGGCCTTCCAGCGATCCGCCTGGATGGAGTCTGTGCTTTCCATGAGCAGCATACCCTTTCCTCATTCGGCCATATTCCCGGCGCGATCTTAAACGGACATCAGAATTTATAAGTGAATATCTTTAAGAAGTCAATAGATCGCTTGATTTTTATGATATGCGTTGTCAGGCTCACACGCTGTTCTTCTACGCAAAATACCCCGGCGCGGTTGCGCGCCAGGGCAGTTGAATTACGTGAACTGTGCGATTAATCGTAGAGGCAGCGGTAAATGTAAACCCGATCGATCGTCGTTTCGAGAGCGCAGTTCGCCTCGACAAACGCATACAGCGCGGTCAGATCGGGCGTCTCGCGCCGCCACTTCTCGGCGCGCCACGCCGCGCGCACGTCCCACGCCAGGGGTGGGACCCATTCGCCATCCGACCACCCGGCATCCACAATCAGCGCCGGACGATGGCGTGCCAGGTCATCCAGAAAATCGGCAAGCTGCGCGCCGGTCGTGTAGCCAGGGATCAGCAGGGGATAGCTGTAGTGAAACTGCGTCGGGCTGAAGCGGTGAGCCTGGAAGTTATAGTCGCTCGACGCACCCCACACCAGCACGAAATCGCCGGGTGCGGTGTGTGCGCGGATGTACTGCGAAACGCGGTCCTCGCGCACGGGCGCAGCGGGATCCCAGCCCGCCCATGCCCATTTGCGGATCGTGTCCTGCGCCGGGCGGAAGATCAGCGCCGCCGCCAGGTAGACCCAGGCGATCCGCGCCAGCAGGCCAGGCCGCGCACGGGGCCAGCGTGCAGCCCGCACGAACGACACGCCGAGCGCCACCAGGATCGCCAGCGCCGGAACAGGTGTGATGTAGTAGTGGCGATAGCCACGCCCGGTCAGGTTCGTCAGCAGCAGGTCCGCCACCAGCGCGAACAGCGCCCACAGCGCCAGCGCGCGCGCCGGGGCGGCGTCTTCGGGCGGCGTGTCCGGCGCGGGACGCCCGCGCACAGCCTGAACCGCCGCCACGCCCCAGAAGACGATCAGCGGCCCCAGCACCGCCGGGACGGTGCTCCGAAACAGCGTGCGGGCGACCATACCCGCGATCGTCATTGGTTCGGCGCTGACCCAGGTATGGTATGCGCCCGGCTGCACGATCGTCGCGTCCTGGGCGGCTACCAGGACGCCGTGCGCCCAGAAATAGGCTGCCACTGCCGCGAGCGGCACCAGCCCGGCGATAATCGTCGCCGCCAGCCAGCGCCACCGCTGCGGCGCACGCACGACCGGGTGCCGCGTCAGAATCAGCGCCGGGATCAACGCCAGCGCCGCCCCGACGGCGGTGTACTTGGTCAGGAAGAC
>JADLHR010000057.1 GCA_020848665.1 Anaerolineae bacterium | reverse complement strand
GGTGGTGTCGCTGCCGAGAATGGTAAAGCTGTGGCGGGACTCAGGCCGCGCCTGGTAGCGTTTCAGCGCCAGCCCAAATGAGGTCCCGATCCGGTCCAGACCGATGATGGTCACGTTCACGTCCATAAGGTGATCCTTTGTGCGTCAGGAAGGGTGTTGTTCTCTATTGTACTCGTAGGCAGGGCGAAAGAGGAACCATAGCGATCAGCAATGGTCTCTCAGCTAACGCCTAACTGTCTATCGCCGTTCCTAGAGGCTGTTATGCACTTCATGGTCTGGTTTCCAGGCCACCCCCCATCCTTCCGACCTGCGGTCGGCTTTCCTTCCCCCAGAACGAGGGAAGGAAAAGAACGGAAGGGTCTCCCCTTCCCTCATTTTGGGGGCAAGGGGCCGGGGGATGGGGGGCTTTACCCGGCGCGCAAGTGCATAACACGCTCTAGCTCGCCGCGTCCACCGCTTGCAGCGCCAACAGCAGGTGATCCAGTTCCGTCTGCGGCAGGCCGTCGAGCGCGTCCTGATGGCGCGCGATCAGCTCGACCGTGCGCGGCGAGCCGCCCGCCTCGGCGGCCATCTCCGCGCCCCAGGCGGGATGCTGCACGCTCACCGCGAAGGGGCGCCGCCATCCCCGCGCCGATCCGCTGCCCCAGCGCCGGACCGCCTCCGGCGCGACAGCGCGCGCCAGCACGACCAGCGTTTTCGCCGCCACGCCGAACGGCGCCCGGCTCTTGCCGGCATCGTGCAGCAGCGCGGCGACCAGCAGATCCGGATCGTCGTGACCGGCAGCTTGCAGGTCGCGCAGCACGCGCAGGCTGTGCTGGCGCTCAGAGCGGCGCATCCCCCGGTAGAGCGCGTACAGCTCTGGCGATAGGATACGCTCCGCCTGCGCGTCGTCCACCGGCAGGAGCCAGGTCATCAGCGCGCGCAGCCCCTGCCCAACGCGGTAAATCACGCGTGACACAGCGCCCATTGGCCCGACCTACACCAGCGTGCGGAACAGGAAGCGGATCGGCGGGCCAAGCAGCGTGCCGAGCGGATCGAGCCGCCCGTTGGTGATCGCGCCGAGCATGATGATCAGCATCAGCGCCAGGGTCGTCTCACGCTCGTAGCGGACGAGCGCGGCGCTCTGCTGATAGGGTAGCACGCCGACCGCGATCCGGTAGCCGTCCAGCGGCGCGAGCGGGATCAGGTTGAACAGGAACAGCACGATGTTGAATAGGACTACGGTCGCCAGCACCGTGTACAGGAAGCCCGGCATCATACCTGCCGCGCTCAGCAGCCGGATCGCGCTGCCAAACACCGCCGCGATGATCAGGTTCATCACCGGCCCCGCCAGCGAGACGATCACCAACCCGCGCGTCTCGTGCGGATAGAAGGCGCGCGGATTGATCGGGACGGGCCGCGCCCAGCCAAACCCCGCAATCAGCGCCAGAATAATGCCCAGTGGCTCGATGTGGGCGCGCGGGTCGAGCGTCAGTCGGCCCTGGCGATAGGCGGTGTTATCGCCCAGACGATACGCGGTGAAGGCGTGCGCCCACTCGTGGAGCGTAAAGCCGATCACCAGGCCGATGACGCGGCCCAGCAGAATTTCCGGCGTCAGGTTATACAGCACGGCGCGCTCTCCCGCATGTTCGGTCCGGCACAGAGCAGCCAGACGCTGCCCATTCTGCCAGATCATAACTGGAACGCACCGCCAACGCACGCGTAAAACAACAGCCAGCGGTCAGAGCTTAGCTCAATGCGCATGCTCAATGTTAACCGCTAACCGCTGCTCTACTCAGCCCTCGCCTTCGAGTATCCGCTCGCGGCGCTTCTGGTCCTTCTGGCGCTCCTCGTTGTTGAGGATGCGCTTGCGGATCCGCAGGCTCTGCGGCGTGATTTCCAACAGCTCGTCGTCATCCAGGAACTCGATACAGTCGTCGAGGCTCATCTGGCGCGGCGGACTGAGCCGCAATTCCTCACCGTAATACTTGGTGTGGATCGCGCTGAGCTGCTTGGTCTTGCCGACGTTCACCGCCAGGTCTTCGGGACGGATATGCTCTCCGACGACCATCCCTTCATAGACCTCGACGCCGGGCGTGATGAAGAACGTGCCGCGCGCCTGCGAATGCGTCAGCGCGTAGTTAGTCGCAATGGCGCGCTCCCACGCGACCAGGCTGCCGAACTGCCGCCCAGGGATCGGCCCGGCCAGCGGCTCGTAGCCATAGAACAGCGTGTTGAGCGTGCCCAGGCCGCTGGTAGCGCGCATAAAGTTGGAGCGGAAGCCGAGCAGGCCGCGCGTCGGGACCAGGTAGCGCAGATAAGTCGTGCCGTGCGTGCTGCTCATCTCCTGCATCAGCCCGCGCCGCACGCCAAGCAGCTCAACCACCGTCCCGACCACCGCATCCGCTACTTCAAGGAACACTTCCTCGACCGGCTCCAGGGTCGCGCCGGTGTCCGGGTCTTCGTGGTAGATTACTTCTGGCTTGCTGACCTCGAACTCGTACCCCTCGCGGCGCATGGTCTCGATCAGAATCGCAAGGTGCAGCTCGCCGCGCCCGCTGACGATGAAGCGATCGGGCTGGCTGCCATCTTCCACGCGCAGCGCGACATTATGGCGCGTCTCTTCATAAAGCC
>JADLHR010000056.1 GCA_020848665.1 Anaerolineae bacterium | reverse complement strand
GCGGTACGCTGCGACAACTGCCGCTCTGTGCTGCGCCAGGTCGGCCCGCAGCGGTGGCGCTACGCCGTAGATCGCGCCGAGCACCTGGCGTTCTACGACCGGCTCAACGGGCGGGTGCTGACCGAGGCGCAGCTCTACGAGATCTCGCCGGAGTTCGCGTACTCGCCGCCGGAATACATCCCGGATGATAAACCGCCGGAATAGGATTAGCAGACAGGGCTGCGCTGGTTGCCGGCCCTGGCGCGAGGCGCTACGATCACAATGCAGATTGCCCGGCGGGTGGCCGGATTAATCGCGCGCCGGTATCGGAACGCTGACCAGGCAGGAGCGAGTTGTGTCACAAGCGATTCAAACGCCAGAGTGGGTTAGAGATGCGGTGTTCTATCAGATTTTCCCTGACCGTTTCGCCAAAAGCGAGCGCGTCGTCAAGCCGTCAAACCTCGAAGCGTGGGACGAGCCGCCGACCGTGTTTGGCTTCAAAGGCGGCGATCTGCTGGGGGTCGAGGAGCGCCTCGATTATCTGATCGATCTCGGCATCAACGCGATCTATTTCAACCCGATTTTCCAGTCGGCCTCGAACCATCGCTATCATACCCACGACTATTTTCAGGTCGATCCGCTGCTGGGCGGCGACGACGCCTTCCGCACCCTGCTGGATGCGGCCCACGCGCGGGGTGTGCGCGTCGTGCTGGACGGCGTGTTTAACCATTGCAGCCGGGGCTTTTTTCAGTTCAACCACCTGCTGGAGTGTGGCGCACAGTCTCCATACGTAAGCTGGTTCACCCCTTATCATTTTCCGCTCAACGCCTACGACGAGGACCACGAGCCGAATTACGCCGCCTGGTGGAACCTGCACGCCCTGCCCAAGTTCAACACCAACAACCCACAGGTGCGCGAATTTCTGTGGACCATCGGCGAATACTGGGTTCGCTTCGGGATCGACGGCTGGCGGCTCGATGTGCCCTACGAGATCGACGACGACGCTTTCTGGCAGGAATTCCGCCTGCGTGTCAAGAGCGCCAATCCTGACACGTACATCGTTGGCGAAATCTGGCGCGAGTCGCAGCGCTGGCTGCAAGGCGACCAGTTCGACGCTGTGATGAACTACATTTTCACGCGCGCCGCGACTGCGTTCTTTGGCGCGCAGACGCTGGCTGCTGTAACGCCGGGCGGCGGCTATCCCCCGCTCAAGCCACTGAACGCCGAGGTGTTCGCCGCCGAGATGGACCGGATGCTGGGGTTGTACGACTGGGCCATCACCAGCGCGCAGTTGAACCTGTTGGGCAGCCATGACACGGCCCGTTTCCTCTATATGGTTGGTGGAGACAAGTCTGCTCTGCGGCTGGCGACGCTGTTTCAGATGGCGATGCCCGGCGCGCCGTCGATCTACTACGGTGACGAGATCGGGCTGACGGGCGGTCACGAGCCAGCTTCACGCGGGGCGATGCCCTGGGACGAGAGCGCCTGGGACCAGGGACTGCGCGCCGACTTCCAGCGTGCGATCGCGCTGCGCCATGCCAACCCGGCGCTGCGGCGCGGGACGTACCGCACACTGTTGGCGCGCGGTGCGCACTTCGCGTTCCTGCGCGAGCACGAGGGGCAGCGGCTGATCGTGGTTTTTAACACATCGAAAGATCAGCAGACTCTGACGATCCCGGTGGGTGACACGCCGGGCGGGCCGCGCGCGATCTTTGGCGAGCCGGTGGCGCTGCGCCGCGACGACGCCAATATCGTCCTGGCCGCGCCGGGCCGCAGCGGGATCGTCCTGGCGCTGGACAGCTAGCCAGGCGGGCCGGGACGATCCCGCTGCGGAGCGCTGCCTTTCACGGATCGCTCCGCGTTGGCGGCTGCCTCTTTAGCGCGCCTGTGTATCCTGTTTTAAGCCGTGATCAACCGGATGCAGTGACAAATGGCTGAGACAAAAGTTACGGAGATTCTGCGGGCCGAGCCGCGCCAATCGGCTCAGGTGTATTTTCCTGACGGCGCGATTCTGGAAGGGCCGGTTGGCACGCCGCTGGAAGAGTTTGTCAAGGTGCATGATGGCGCGCGGACCGGTGGTCTGCCGGAGCGCATCCCGGTAGTGGCCGCCATCGTCGATGGCACGCTGCGCGAGCTGACCATGCCGGTTAAGCGCGATGTGACGATCATCCCGGTGACGACCGATACCGGGGACGGCAGCCGCATCTACCGCCGATCGCTGGCCTTCCTGCTGACAGTCGCTACCGCGGAGCTGTTTCCCGGCACGCAGGTGCTGATTGACTTCGCGCTGCCAAGTGGGGCGTTCTTCTGCAAGGTGCGCGGTCACGAGCCGTTTGCAGCGGATGAACTGGCCCAGATCGAGGCGCGGATGCGCGCTATCGTGGGCGCTGCCGAGCCAATCGAGCGCCGCGAGATCGAGCTGGAGGCCGCGGTCAAGCTGTTTCGCGCCAGCGGTGACGACGACAAAGTGCGGCTGCTTCAGTTTCGCACCAAGCCCTATCTCACGATCTACACGCTGCGCGGCCAGTCCGACTATTTCTACGGCTACATGGTGCCAAACACTGGCTACCTGACGTTGTTCGACATTCTGCCCGAAGAAGACGGCTTTGTGCTGCAATACCCGCGCCGCGAAAGCCCGAACATCATTCGCCCATACTCGCGCTCGCCACAGCTCACGCGCGTCTTTCGCCAGGCTGAGGAATGGCTGACGCTGCTCGGCATCGAGGATATCGGTCACCTCAACATGGGGATACGTGACGGGCGTGCACGCGAGCTGGTGCTGGTCAACGAGGCGCTGCACGAGCAGCACATTGCGCACATCGCCACGCAGATCGCTGAACGGCACGCCCAGGGCTTGCGGCTGGTGCTGATCGCGGGGCCGTCGTCGTCCGGCAAGACGACCTTCTCGAAGCGGCTGGCGATTCAGTTGATGGCGCACGGGCTGAAACCCTACACGCTTGAAATGGACCGCTACTTTGTCGAGCGTGACAAAACGCCGCGCGACGAGAACGGGGAGTACGACTTCGAGGCGTTGGAAGCGGTGGATATTCCGCTGTTCAACGACCAGGTTATGCGGCTGGCAGGCGGGGAGCTGCTGCGTATCCCGCACTACAATTTCGTCACCGGCCTGCGCGAGATGGGCGAGGAAGTGCGGCTCTCGGCGGAGCATATCCTGATCGTCGAGGGGATACACGGCCTGAATCCCGGACTGGTGAGCGCGCTGCCGGCGCAGCAGACGTATCGCATCTATGTGTCGGCGCTGACTCAGCTAAACATCGACCGGCACAACCGCGTGCCGACGACCGACGTGCGCCTGATCCGGCGCATCGTGCGTGACGCGACCTATCGCGGCTATTCGGCCCAGGACACGCTGACCCGCTGGGAGAGCGTCCGGCGCGGCGAGAAACGTAACATCTTCCCGTATCAGGAAAACGCTGACATCATGTTTAACTCGGCGCTGCTCTACGAGCTAGCCGTCCTGCGACCGCTCGCCGAGCCGCTGCTGCTCCAGCTTGAGCCGCGTGACCGGCACTACATCGAGGCCCGCCGCCTGCTTTCGATTCTGAGCTGGTTGAAACCGATGGATACCGAGCTGGTGCCCGACAATTCCTTGCTGCGCGAGTTTATCGGCGGCTCGATTCTGCGTGACTACACGCCCGGCCTGTATTAGGTTACGGCGCCTGCGGCGGATGCGCCGCCCCGATTGGTAGGTGAACGGTGCAATCCGAACAGATTTCGAGCAAGGTGCTCACCCATGTCGAGGCAATCCGCCGCCAGGAGCACGGGCAGATCGACGATCTGCTGGATGTGCTGGGGCGGGTCGATGGCCTGCCCGAAAGCCAGATGGAGCAGGTGCGCGATGCGCTGTTCCACACCAATCATCCGTTTCTGATGGTGCTGGTCGGGCCGTTCAGCTCCGGCAAGTCGAGCGTGATCAACGCGCTGCTCGGCGAAGAAGTCCTGGAAGTCGGGCCAATTCCGACGACCGACCGGATCGTAATCCTGCGGCACGGCGATGATGTGCAGCGCTCGCGCACCGGCGATGTCGAAACCATCTTCCATCCCAGCCCCCTGCTCGAAAACCTGAGCCTGGTTGATACGCCCGGCCTGGAATCGGTCTTCAAGGTGCACGACGAGGTCACACGGCGCTTTCTGCATCGCGCCGACGTTGTGCTGCTGGTCATGATTGCGACCCAGGTGCTGACCGCCAGCAACCTTGAGTATCTTCAACAGCTCAGGAGCTACGGTAAGCGGGTTGTGGTCGTGGTCAATCAGGTGGACGTGCTGGACGCTGCCGAGCGCGAGCAGGTGCGCGAGTTTGTGCTGGAGCAGGCGCGCTTGCAGCTTGGCGTCGAGCCGCAGGTCTGGCTGGTGTCGGCCCGCCAGGCGCTCTCCGCCCAGCAGGAAATGCCGCGTGACGAGATCGCGTGGGATCAGAGCGGGTTCGCAGACATCGAGGAATACATCAGGGAAACGCTTGGTGACGTGGAGCGCGCCCGCCAGAAGCTCGAAACGCCGCTGCAAATCAGCCAGAACGTGGTGAAGACTGCGCTGGGGCTGGTGCAGGAACAGCAGGCGGCGCTCGATGCGCACCGCAAAACCGCCGACAACATCGCGGCGCAGATCGAGCAGGGGCGGCGCGCGCAGCAGAAGACAGTCGATGACGCGCTGGCCGAGATCGAGTCGGCCTGGAACGAAGCTGGCGCGCGCGGCAGCGAGGCGATCGGCGAGTTGTTCCAGTTCTCGCGCGGGATCGGCCTGTTCTTTGGCGGCATCGGCGAAATGATCGGATTGGGCGGGCTGCGGCGCCGCTTCGGCGGGCGTGGGCGCGTGGCGAGCGTGCTGGACGAGCACCGCGTCAACGAGACTTTTCAGCGCATTCCGCCGCTGGTGGATAAGCTTGGCCCGCGCCTCGAGAGCCGCGACTTGCAGGATATCGACGATCTGGTGGATTACACGCGCGGCGCGGTCAAGCAGCTTCCGCCAAGCCTGTCGGACAAGGTCGTCGGGCGGATTCAGACGCCGCTGCGCTACGAAGCGCGCTTCATGCGCGACGTGCGCCCGTCGCTCGAAGACTTGCTGCGCGACTCGATGCGCTTCGAGCTGGATCGCCTGGACCGCACACTGCGCAGTACGCTCGTCCTGCTTTCGCTGTGGGAGATTCTGGCGCTGGCGCTGATGATCGTGGTTGGCGTCACCGCCTTTTCAGAAGCCACGCCCGATGCCGCGTCGCTGCTGCTGGTGTTCGGGCTGGGCCTGATCCTGATTATCGCCGGGCTGGCGCTGGTGCCGCTGCGCGGCTGGCTGCTGCGCCGCGCCTATCAGCGCCGCCTGTACGAGAACCGCGACGAGTTCCTGCGCCTGCTGCGCGGCGCGGCCAGCGAGCACCTGGCGCACGGCGTCCAGCTTCGCCAGGACGCGACCGCGCCCTTCACCCGGTTGGTCGAGTCGCAGTCCGAAGTGCTGGCGGCGCTGCGTGATGACCTGCTGGCCCAGCAGCACGCGCTGATGCGTATTCAAGGAGGGCTGGCTGTGCTGGAACACTCCGGCCAGGCGGCTGCATCGACAAGGACTGAAGACCACCGATGACCAGTATTGTCTTGGAAGGACCGATTGCCGAGGCGCGCGAGCGCGAGGTGCGCCTGCTGCACGACGCCGCCGAATTGGTCGGCCAGATCGGCGGCGAGAGCGGCGCGGAAGACAAACATCGCTTGCAGCAGAACGCGGCGGACCTTCAGGAGATGTTCTTCCTGGTGGTCGTGGTGGGCGAGTTCAACGCCGGAAAATCGACGTTCATCAACGCGCTGCTCGGCGATACGCTGCTGCCGATGGGCATTACGCCGACGACCGACGCAATCGAGCTGGTGCGCTGGAGCAACCGGCGCGGTAAGGAGCCGCGCTGGCGCGAGGAGAACATCGTCCGCGAGTGGACGCATCCCAACACCGGCGGGCCGGGCGTGGTAATCGTCGATACGCCGGGGACCGGCTCGGTCTTTCGCCGCCACGAGCAGATCGCGAAAGGGTTTCTCAGCCGCAGCGACCTCGTCATCTTCCTGCTGTCTGCAAAGCGCGCGCTGGCCGAAACCGAGCGCCTGTACCTGGAGCTGGCGAAGGACTACGGCAAGAAAATCATCGTGGTCATCAACCAGACCGATCTGCTGGAAAAGCGCGAGCGGCAGGAAGTGCAGTCGTTTGTCAGGCAGCAGCTTGTCGAGCTGCTCGACCTGCGCCCGCCGATCTTCCTGATCTCGGCGCGGCAGGCGCTCAAGGATCGCGGTCACGGTGGTATCTTTACGCCGGCCTCGGACGATCCGGGCGGGATGAACCCGGTCCGCGAATATTTACGCGAAATCTTCGAGCGCGTGCCGCCTGCCAAGCAGAAGCTCTACGCCCAGCTTGACTTCGTCGATTCGATTGTGCGCCGCTACCGCGATCAGATCGAGCGGCAGACGGG
>JADLHR010000055.1 GCA_020848665.1 Anaerolineae bacterium | reverse complement strand
CGCTTAAGCGCCGCTTCGCGGTCCAGCCCGCGCCTGGCGAGCCGCTCTACCTGAGTTTTCTCGTCGGCGTCCACAACCCACACCGCGTCGAGCCGCTCGGCCAGCGGGGTTTCGAGCAGCTTGATCGCCTCGACAGCCACGATTTTCTGCTGGGCGCGGCTGATCAGCGTGTCGATGGCGCGGATGACGATCGGATGCGTCAGCGCTTCGAGACGCCGCAGCGCGTCGGGATGTGAAAAGACGACCGCGCCCAGGCGGCCCCGGTCGATGCGGCGCTCCGCGTCCAGAATCCACTGTCCAAAGGTTAGCACGACCGGCTTATAGGCCGGGGCGCCGGGGGCCATCGCCTGGTGCGCAAGGCCATCGGCATCGATGGTATAAGCGCCCAGGTGCTCTAACATGCGGCGCACCAAGCTCTTGCCGGTCGCAATGTTCCCGGTGAGGCCGATTACGTATTTGCCTTCCCAGCGGCCCACAGCACTCCTCCACCAGGGCTGAGCGAGCAGTGCGCTCATTGTAGCTTGGCACCCCAGGCCGGGCAACCAACGCGCGGGCGGGCATATGGGGAGCTTTGCGCTTAACGATTCGATTATACTACAACAACTCTCGGCCACAATTCCGGGGACCGAGCGCCTATCCTGTCCAGGTGATAAATGCTGGCCGCTCCGATCACCCCTGCCGCCAGGACGGGCGGAGACGGTCCGGCGCCACGCCGGGGCTGAGATCCACTCCCGATGTGGCGATCACCTCGACGTTCAGCCGCGCACCCTGAGCGCTGACGAGGTGCAGCCGGTCGGCTGGACCGAGCACAGCGCGCACCGCGTGAAGCTTCTCGCGCAACGCCGCCTCCTCCACGATCACAATCTCAGCGCAGGCGGTCATATCCAGCGGGTGCAGACGACAGGTTTTCAGCGCCGCTTCAAGCGCGTCGCCGCGCTCCGCCGCCCCATCGTCGGGATGCAGTGTGATCCAGAGCAAGCAGCGATCGGGTTTCAGCGGGGGAAAGATCATCGACATGGCCCGGTCCTCCGGAGGGTGCTATTCGGCGCATCTGATTGTGAAAAAAATCACTATGAATTCTGGCGCTATCCAGTATGATCACATTGGTCCCCGAAGCCGCTTCTTTCGAGCGGTTTCATTCTCTCTTGGGCACCGATTCTTGGGCACCGATTTCGGTTATCCATTCTGATTATCGTGAAAGGCTACGCATTATGCGCAATCGCGCGGAAGTCGCGCTTCCATCGGACGACAAGCGGTGGCGAGTGGTTGAAGCGGCCATGCGGCGCAACGGCTACCGGCCAGATGCGCTGATCGAAACGCTGCACACTGTGCAGGAATCGTTCGGGTATCTGGACAGCGAAGCGCTGATCTTCGTGTCAAACGCCCTGCGCGTCGCACCCAGCCAGGTCTATGGCGTCGCTACGTTTTACCACTTTTTCAATCTCAAGCCCCAGGGCGAGCACACCTGCGCAGTTTGCCTGGGCACCGCCTGTTATATCAAGGGGACCGGCGAGCTGCTGGAAGACATCCGCCAGAGCTACGGCGTTCATCCCGGCGAGACAACTGCCGACGGCAAGCTCTCGCTGCTGACAGTGCGCTGCGTCGGAGCGTGTGGCCTGGCGCCGGCGCTAGTCTTTGACGGCGAAGTCATGGGCAAGGCCACCACCGAGTCCGTGCGCGCGAAGATCGAGGGGTACCTCAGCGATGATGACCTATGATGAACTGACCGATGCGGCTGCCGAAGAAATAGCCCGGCAGCAAGGCTACCATCAGTGCGTACGAGTCTGTATGGCGGCGGGCTGCCTCTCGCAGCACCACGACGCGATCAAGCTGGCGCTGGAGCAGGCCGTTAAGGATCAGGGGCGCGCCGGCGAAGTCCAGATCAAGGGCGTAGGCTGCATGGGCCTGTGCGCTGCCGGGCCGCTGGTTATGGTCGAGCCAGAAGGTGTGTTGTACGAGCGCGTCTCGCCCGAAGACGCCTCCGAAATTATCGCGGTGCTCGGCAGCGAGCCGGTCCAGCGGCTGGTCTGCCCGACAGATGTGCCCTTCTTCGAGCGGCAGGTCAAGATCGTGCTCGAAAACTCCGGCGTAATCGACCCGGAGAGCATCGAGGAGTACATCGCCGCCGGGGGTTATGAAGGGCTGAACCGCGCGCTGACTGAGCTATCGCCCAACGAGGTGATCGCCGAGCTGGTCCGCAGCGGCCTGCGCGGGCGCGGTGGCGCGGGCTATCCGACCGGTCTGAAGTGGTCCACCGTCGCCAAAGCGATCAGCGATACCAAGTACGTGGTCTGCAACGGGGACGAGGGCGACCCTGGCGCGTTCATGGATCGCAGCGTCCTTGAAAGCGATCCGCACCGCATTATCGAAGGGATGGCGATTGCGGGGTACGCGGTCGGCGCCAATCGCGGCTTCATCTACGTGCGTGCCGAGTACCCACTCGCCATCGAGCGCCTGAAGCTCGCGCTGCGCCACGCCAAGCGCAACGCGCTGCTGGGCAACAACATCCTGGGCACGGGCTTCGACTTCAACCTGGAAATCCGTCTCGGCGCGGGCGCGTATGTCTGTGGCGAAGAAACCGCGCTGATGGCCTCGATTGAGGGCAAGCGCGGTATGCCCCGGCCCCGCCCGCCCTATCCTGCCGATCACGGCCTGTGGGGCGCGCCGACGCTGGTCAACAACGTCGAGACGTTTGCCAGCATCGCGCCGATCCTGCGGCGCGGCGGCGACTGGTACGCCAGCATCGGCAGCGAGACGAGCAAGGGGACCAAAGTCTTCGCGCTGGCCGGGCAGATTCGCAACACCGGCCTGATCGAGGTGCCGATGGGTATCACGCTCACCGAGATCGTGCACGAGATCGGCGGCGGGACGCCCAACGGCCGCCAGGTTAAGGCCGTCCAGACCGGCGGCCCGACCGGCGGCTGCATCCCTGAAGCCTACTTTGACACGCCGGTCGATTATGAATCGCTGGCGAAGCTCGGCTCGATCATGGGGTCGGGCGGCATGATCGTGATGGACGACTCGTCGTCGATGGTCGAGGTCGCCCGCTACTTCATGGAGTTCTGCATGACCGAGTCGTGCGGCAAGTGCATCCCCTGCCGCGTCGGCACAGCCCAGATGTACCGGCTGCTGGACAAGTTCAGCCAGGGCCGTGCCACCACCGCTGACCTCGATCTGCTGGAGCAGTTGTGCGATCTTACGCTCAACGCCAGCCTGTGCGGGCTGGGGCAGTCCGCCCCGAACCCGGTGCTCAGCACGCTGCGCTATTTCCGTGACGAATATCTGGCCCGGCTGCTCCCGGCCGAGCCGGCGCTGGCGCCCGCTCCGGACAGCCCGGCGGCGTAGAGAGGATCGTTAAAGAGAGGGTCCTATGGCTACACGTTCTCGGATCAAGACGCTCAAGATCAACGGGCGCGATGTCAGCGCGCACGAAGACGAGACGATCCTCGATGTCGCAATGGAGCACGGCGTGTTCATCCCCACGTTGTGCCAGATCGAGGGCCTGACAATTTCCGGCGCGTGCCGGCTGTGTCTGGTCGAAGTAGCGGGCTGGCGGCGGCTGGTCCCCGCCTGCGCGACGCACGTCGAAGAAGGGATGGAGATCAACACCGACACCGAGCGTCTGCGCAATTATCGCCGCATGATCATCGAGCTGCTGTTCTCCGAAGGCAACCACGTCTGCGCGGTGTGCGTCTCGAACGGCAACTGCGAGCTTCAGGCGCTGGCGCAGCGGCTGGGCATGGATCATGTGCGCTTCACTAATCTGCAACCGGTACGGCTGGTCGATATGACGCACGATCGCTTTGTGCTCGACCGTAACCGCTGCATCCTGTGCCTGCGCTGTGTGCGCGTCTGCGACGAAATCGAAGGCGCGCACACCTGGGATGTCAAGGGGCGCGGCAGCGAAGCCCGCGTCGTGAGCGACCTCGCCACTCCCTGGGGAGACTCGGCGACCTGCACAAGCTGCGGCAAATGCGTCAACGTCTGCCCGGTCGGCGCGCTGGTCAAGAAGGGCCGCGCCATCGGCGAGATGGTCAAGCGCCAGGACTTCCTGCCGTACCTGTCGAACATGCGCGAGGTGAAGAAATGACCAAGGTATCTGTGGCGACAGTCTGGCTGGACGGCTGCTCCGGCTGTCATATGTCGCTGATCGACATGGACGAGCGCCTGATCGATCTGGCGGACCAGATCGACGTGGTGTACAGCCCGCTGGTTGACCGCAAGGAGTATCCCGACTGGGTTGATGTCGCGCTGGTCGAAGGGGCCGTCAGCAGCACCGAGGATTTCGAGAAGATCAAGAAGATTCGCGCCCATACCGGGATTCTGGTGGCGCTGGGGGACTGCGCAGTGGCGGCCAATGTCCCGGCCATGCGCAACCCGTTCAAGGTCGAGGACGTGATGGCGCGCGGCTATTTCGAGACCGCCGCGATCCAACACCAGGTCCCGTGCGAGGTGGTACCCGGCCTGCTGCCGGTCGTCCGCCCAATCCACGAAGTCGTCAAGGTCGATGTCTTTGTGCAGGGCTGCCCGCCATCCGCCGATACGATTCACTACGTGATCACCGAGCTGCTGGCCGGGCGCGCGCCGGTCCTCTACGACCGCACGCGGCCCGGGGCCTAGAGCGTGTTATGAACTTGCGTCCGAGAAAAGCCCCCCATCCCCCGGCCCCTTGCCCCCAGAACGAGGGAAGGGGAGTCCGTCCGGCTTTTTTCCTTCCCTCGCTCTGGGGGAAGGAAAGCCGGCCACAGGTCGGAAGGATGGGGGGATGGCCTGGAAACTAGCCCACGAAGGGCATAACAGCCTCTAGGAGACTGCCGCATGACACAGCAAATCATCATCGATCCGATTACGCGCATCGAGGGCCACTCGAAGATCACGATCCAGCTTGACGAGAACGGGCGCGTCGAAGATGCTCGCTTCCATGTCACGCAGTATCGCGGCTTTGAGAAGTTCATCGAGGGCCGCCCGTATTACGAAATGCCCGGCCTGATGGGGCGCATCTGCGGAATCTGCACCATCAGCCACGAAATGGCGTCCGCCAAAGCCTGCGACCAGATCATGGCCGTGCGCATCCCGGAGGCGGCCCGCGAGCTGCGCCGCATCGTTAATCTGGCGTCGATCCTGCAATCGCACGCGCTGAGCTTCTTCTACCTCTCCTCACCTGACTTCCTGCTGGGGCTGGAGTCTGACCCGGCCAAGCGCAACATCTTCGGCCTGGCGCAGAGCCACCCGCAGGTCGCGCGGGACGGCGTGCGGCTGCGCCAGTTCGGCCAGCAGATCATCGAGTGGATGGCGGGCAAGCGCCTGCATCCAACCTGGATCGTGCCAGGCGGGGTCAGCAGCCCGCTGCTGCCGGAGGTTCGCCTGCGCATCCTGAGCGAGCTGCCGGAGATTTACTCGATCATCCAGCACAACCTCGACTGGTTCAAACGCTCGCTGGACGACTACGCCGACGAGATCCGCACCTTCGGGAACTTCCCGACGCTGTTCATGGGGCTGGTGAACGACGACGGCGGTCTGGAGCATTATCACGGGATGCTGCGCGTGGTTGACGAGCGCGGGCACGT
>JADLHR010000054.1 GCA_020848665.1 Anaerolineae bacterium | reverse complement strand
TCAGTGATCGCCTCGGTCGCGGTCGCCTGCGGAGTCAAAGTCGGCGCGGCGGTGGGCGAAGGCAGCGGCGCAGGTGTCTCGCTTGGCGCGGCAGTCGGCTCCAGCGTTGGCTCCTCGGTTGGCTGCTCAGTCGCAGCTTCGGTAGCCGTTTCCGGACCAGCTTCGACCGGCGTCTCAGTCGGCGCGGCGGCGACGGCTGCTGCCTGCACGTCCAGGCCGAAGACATACGACACATACGCTTCGCTGCCACTCACTTCGGCGTATTGCACGTCAACCTGAACGCGATACTGCCCCGGCTCGGTCGGGCTGGTGAACGTCGCGCCCGCCGAGGTCGCGGTCAGATCGGTCTGGCCGCCGGGACCATCCAGCAGCGTAACCGTGATCGCCTGCGGGTTCTGCGCGGCCTCGTCCACGTCAAAGGAGATCGGCTCGCCCGGCGCAACCGGCGCCAGATGCTCCGGCTGGGCGCGCGCCGTCAGGTTCACATCGCAGGCCACGTTCTCGCCCGTCTGCGGCCAGCAGTAGCTATAGACGGGTTCGGCGTAAGTCGCGTCGCCGACCTTGAGCCGGACTTGCGGTCCGGTGTCGATCCGGGCTTCTCGCTCGCCGCAGGCGCTGATGCCCAGGGCCAGGACGGCGACCAGGACCAGCCACCGCGCAAACCACCTGATCGCAGACTGCTCTCGCCTCATCGTGTTTCCCCCGTTGTGTGGAGTGATTCGCCGTTCGTCGCGCGTCCGGTCGGGTACCAGGCCGGGTTCTGGAAAGGGGCCAGCGCCAGCCGTACAATCGTCTCGTAGGCGCTTTGGCGTGTTTCAAGATCGTTGGTCAGGATGCCGATTGCGCCATTGCGCTGCTTGGTGCCTTCCTGCTGAACCAGGCTGTCCATTGCTGCGCCCAGCTCGTCGCCCTGCCGCACGCGCTCGGCGATCGCCTCTGGCAGCAGCGCACACGAATTACCGCCGACGCCCAGCCGTCCGTCGCGGCCCAGCAGGACGCACCAGGCCGTTGTCAACAGCCCAAACTCGCTGTCCTGCACGCCGCCTTCCAGTCCAACGCCGAGATCGGCGTCCGCCGCCGCCAGCGCGCCGCGCGCCCGGTTGAGCGCCCCGCTGCGCGCTTCGACATCGCCCCAGGGCTGCGCCGCGACGCCCGACGGCACGTCGAGACAGACAAACTCCGCGCCGGGGTACAGGTGCGACAAAACGGCGCGGCTTGCGCTACACTTAACCGGGTTGGTCGATCCGATGGCGATGCGCATCGCAGTGGCTTTCTCGTGCACTCTGCTGGCATTGTAGCATCACAATTTTATATTGACTAATTGACCTTTGGACCATGTTTTGGCGCGAAGTTGAGTGAGAAATGACTGGTAATACGAGAAGGAACGCGGCGGATGTACTTTGATGCGGTGACGATCCGCGCGCTGGTGACTGAGTTGGATGCGCGGCTGAGCGGCGGGCGCATCCAGGATTCGGTTCAGATCGACGCGGCAAGCTTCGGCCTGGAAGTCTACGCCAACCGCGAGCGCCATTATCTGCTGCTCAGCGCCGACCAGCGCTATCCGCGTGTGTTGCTTGCGGACGAAAAAATGCGGCGCGGCGTGCAGAAACCGTCACCGCTGGGTCTGCTGCTGCGCCGCTACGCCGAAGGGGCGCGCATCGATGCCGTGCGGCAGCCGCTATGGGAGCGCCTGATCGTCTTCACCATTGATGGCCCCGAAGGCGCCTTTGATCTGATCATCGAGCCGATGGAGCGCCGCGCTAACCTGCTGCTCGTGCGCGATGATGGCATTATCGCGGACTGCGTGCGCCGCGTTGGGCCGGACGAGAACCGGGTGCGCGTCAGCCTGCCCGGTCATCACTACCGGCCACCGCCACCGCAGAAGCTCAAGCGTGCGCCTTCCACGCTGACGCTGGCGCTGCTCGGCGATCTGCTCGATAGCGCGCCGGGCGAGCAGACGCGCCAGGTGCTGACTCAGCACGTGCTGGGGTTCAGCCCGCTGGTAGCGCAAGAGGTCGTCTACCGGGTGACCGGCGCGATCAGCACTCGTGCGGCGGATACCAGCCCGCGCGCGCTGCTGGCGGCTATCGATGGCCTGTTCAGCGCGCTGGACCGGGGCGAGTATCAATCGGGCGTGGTGCAGGATGGCAGCGCGGTCACGGCGTATGCGGTGTATGAAATTACCCATTTGCCGGGTTGGGAGCCGCGCGCGACCGTCAGCGAGGCGCTGAAGCAGTTCTATGGGCCGCTGACGGGCGAGGACGCCTACGACGCCGCCAGACGCCCGATCGCCGCCGCGCTGGACGAAGCGCGGGAGCGGGTGCAGAAGAAGCTTGATGCGCTCGACCGCTCACTGGCAGACGAGGCCGCGTTGGAGCAGCTTCGCCAGAGCGGGGAGCTGCTGTTCGCGTACCAGCACACGCTGGCGCCGGGGCAGGCGGAGTTCAAAGCGCAGTACGAGGTCGATGGGCCGGAGCTGACGATCGCGCTCGATCCATCGCTAACGCCGGTCGAGAACGCCAAGGAGTATTTCGAAAAATACGAGCGGGCCAAGCGTGCGCGCGCGGCGGTGCCAGAGTTGATCAGCGCCGCACGCCAGGAGATCGCCTATCTCGATCAGTTGGCGACCGATCTTGCGCTGGCGAGCAACTGGCCGGAGATCGGCGAGGTCCAGGCGGCGTTACAGGCCAAC
>JADLHR010000053.1 GCA_020848665.1 Anaerolineae bacterium | reverse complement strand
GGGTCGAGACCAGCTCGTTCGCGCCAAGGTAGGCTTTCAGCGCGCCGGGCAGCAGGCCCCATAAGAAGCCCGCCGTCGCCGCCGAAAGCAGCGCCAGCGGCACCAGGATCGGCATTGGCAGGTCGCCAAAGCTCAGGCCGACAACCCCCGATACCAGCGCACCGAAGTAAAGCTGGCCTTCCGCGCCCAGACTGAACTGCTCTGCCCGGAAGACAATCGCAATCGCCAGCCCCAGCATGATCAGCGTGATGGCGTCTTTGATCCACGTTACCCAGCGGTTGAGGCGGCTGACCGGCCCAAACAGAAAGGCATCGTACGCCTTGTTGGTGGCCTTGATCGTCTCATCCAGCTTGGTACCGAAGCTGACCGGCTCCGGGCTGGCGCGGACGGTATAAATGCCGTCTTCCGGCAGGATCACGCCCTGGAGCGCGGCGTCCGTCTTGCGCTGGAGCAGGCCGCGAAACGTCTGAAGCTGTTCGGGTGAAGCCTGCGTCGCCGCGCCAAGCGACTCGCCATCCGGGCCGATCAGCTCGACCTGAAGATCGACTTCGATGTTGGAGCGGTAGACGTAGGCCAGCACCGAGACGACATCGCCCGCCTGCCCGGGGAAACGATAGACGGCTTCGGTCAGCGGTTCCTCGGCCTTCGGATCGTTGAACACGGCGCCTACCGGCTGGTTGTAGCTGGTGTCAATGGGGGACACAGCCTCAGTGTCGAGCCGGACGTTGAACTCGCCCGTCTGCACCTCAGCGCCTGGCTCCGGCTTGACGACGATGGTATAGACCCCGGATGCAGGCAGCTCGACATTCTCAAGAATCGCGTCACCGGCGCTCTCAAGCTGGCGGCGATATTCCTGGCGCTGTTCGTCGGAAGCGTCCAGATTCTCGGCGACAGTCGCCCCGTCTGGCCCCAACAGCGTCGCCTGGAGGTCGAGCGGGGACTCTTCCTCTTCAGCAAAGGCCATGATCGTCACCACGTCGCCCGCCGCGCCTGCGAAGCGGTAGCGAGCTTCGGTCAGCGGTTCGGCGGCGTCCGGCGCCGTGAACTCGGCGGCGGGCCGGTCGCCGTAGTAGATATCAACCAGCGGCTCGCCCTCGGTCACCACGTTGACGCGGAACTCGCCTGAGGTGAAGCGGCTGGCAGCGTCCAGGTTGAAGAAGGCCGTCATCAGATAGCCGAAGACCAGGGCGACCGCGACCGTCAGGATCACGCGCAGCGCGTCAAGGCGCAACTCGAAGATCAGCAGCATCACCGAGATGCCGATCAGCGCGTTGACCAGCAGGATGCCGCCGTAGTCCGGCGCGGCCTGGATCGCCGCGCGGGCCTCGCCCCAGCCCATGCCAGCCGACAGACCAAACACCCGCGCGCTGATCGCGAGCGCCAGCAGCAGCCCGATCAGCACGCTGAAAATGAGCAGCCCTCTGGAGCGGAAAGCGGTCAGGCGTCGCGGGGTCATAGGTGCTGCTCCATTTCTTCCGGCGTCTGCCGCTGGGCGCCCAGCATGTACAGGCCGAGCTTTTCTTCGGTCAGGTCCGGCGTGTTGCGGAAAATGCCCACGATCTGCCCGTTATACATCACCATGATGCGGTCCGAGAGCTTCATGACCTCTTGCAGGTCGGCTGAGATCAGCAGAATCGCCAGACCGTTGGTGCGCTGATCGACTAACTGCTGATGGATATACTCAATCGCGCCGATGTCCACGCCGCGCGTAGGCTGGGCGGCAATCAGCAGGCGCGGCGACGACGATAGCTCGCGCGCGACAACGACCTTCTGCATGTTGCCGCCCGACAGCGACCCGACCGGCAGCTCGCCGTTGGGCGCCAGGATGGCGAACTGCCTGATCAGAGTCTGGCCGCTGGTGCGGATCTGCTGAAGATCGAGCAGGCCCCGTTTGGTGAAGGGCGCGCGGTAGTAGCGGTCGATAATCAGGTTATCGTTGATGGTGGCGGTCATTGCGACGCCGTTGGTCAGCCGGTCTTCGGGGATGTGGGCAACGTGCGCCTCGCGCACCTTGCGCGGCCCTGCGCCGAGCACCGGAACCCCGTCCACGGTAGCGACGCCACCGGTGGCGTTGAGCAGCCCGGTCAGCACTTCGACCAGCTCCGTCTGCCCGTTGCCCTCGACGCCTGCGATCCCCAGAATTTCGGCCTCATACGCCGCGAAGGTGGCGTTGTCAAGCAGCGTGCGCCCGTTCTCGTTGATGTAGGTCAGGTTTTCGACTTCGAGCACGGGCTGCCCGCGCTGCACCGGCGGCTTATCGACCACCATAAAGACCTCGCGCCCGACCATCATGCGCGCCAGCTCGGCTTCGTTCGTCTCGTCCGTGTTGACGGTCCCGACGGTGCGCGCGTCGCGCATCACCGTCACGCGGTCCGAAATCTCCATCACCTCGCGCAGCTTGTGCGTGATGAAGATAACTGTTTTGCCCTCGTTGACGAGGTTGCGGATCGCGTCGAACAGGTCTTCCGTCTCGCGCGGGGTCAGCACGGCGGTCGGCTCGTCGAGAATCAGGATTTCCGCGCCGCGATAGAGCGCCTTCAGAATCTCAACGCGCTGGCGCATCCCGACCGGGACGCTGTCCACGCGGGCGGTTGGATCGACGTACAGGCCGTACTGCCTGGACAGCGCCTCGGTGTCTTTGATGGCCTGCGCGCTGTCGATGCGCAGCCCGCGCGCGACGGTTGTCTCGCGCCCCAGCACAATGTTTTGCGCAACCGTGAAGGAGTTGACCAGCATGAAGTTCTGGTGCACCATGCCGATCCCGTGATCAATCGCGGCCTGCGGGCTGGGGATGACGATCGGCTGGTCGTGCAGCAGGATCTCGCCGGAAGTAGGGTGCTCCAGGCCGTACAGCACTTTCATCAGCGTGCTCTTGCCAGCGCCGTTCTCGCCCACCAGCGCATGAATCTCGCCCTGGTTGACCGAGAGGCTGACGCCGTCGTTGGCGAGCACCCCGTTCGGATAAACTTTGACGATGTTAATTGCTTCGATAAGGGCCATACAAACACCTTGCCGGCTGGAGCCGGTCTTGCCCTGATAACGGGTCGATTTAACGTGCGCCAGATGAGGACACCACGGATCGGCTCGGTTGGAGAAGTCGTATCTCGCGCACGGTGTGCAGTTCGGTGAACAACCGATGAACTCTCACAAACAATCAGGCGTCGAAGAAAACTGGCAGGCGGCCCGCGTCCGACTCTACCGATGTCCCAAAATACAATCAGGGGTGAGCAAGTTGCTCACCCCTTGTCTTCGGGTTCTGGTGCGGCTACTCTGGAAGGAACTCCGACACATCGAAGTCGGTCTCAGGCATGGCTTCGCAGCCCTGGCCTACCGTCGCCAGGATGTAGCCAAGGTCCACGCGGTCCTCGAAGACCGTCACGATCGTGATCGTGCCCTCGTCCACGGCGTCCGCCGCCGCATCGACCAGATCGAGGACCCACTCCGGCGAGTTGTCTTCGTAAATGTCATTCTCCGCCAGGCCAACGCCGCCCTCGGCGATACCGAGCACCTCCGACTCACCGAACGGCAGCTCGCCCTTGAGGAAGAGGTCCACCGCGCGATAGAGCGAGTTATCGACGTTCTTGAGCATGCTGGTCAGGACATACTGCGCCTGATCGGGGTTGGTCTCGCCGATGATCGTCGCCTGGTCGGAGTCAACGCCAATCGCGTACCTGCCCTGCTCCTGGGCCGCCTCAAAGACGCCGACGCCGGTGCCGCCCGCGATCTGGAAGACGATGTCCGCCTTCTGCTCGTACATCGCCAGGGCGATTTCCTTGCCCTTGGCCGGGTCGTTCCAGCCACCCGCGTACTGGATCAGAAGCTGAGTGTCAGGATTGACAAGGCACGCACCCTGCTCATAGCCGGCGATAAAGTCATTGATGACCGGGATGTCCTGGCCGCCAACCGCGCCGATGATGTGCTCAGGATTGATGCCTTCCAGGTCACTGCGGGTAATCGCGCCCGCGTAGACGCCCGCCAGGAACGAGCCTTCGTTCTGCGCGTAGGTCACCGAGTAGACGTTGACGCAGCCCTCGACGCAGAATTCAGGTTCGTCATAGCGCACGGAGTCATCGTACATAATGAAGTACTTGTCCGGGTAGAGGTGCACGCGCTTGGCGAGATACTCACCCATCTGGAACGTCCCGACGATCATCAGATCGTAGGCGTCGGTATCGGCCATCGCGTCGGCCAGGCCGCTTTCCCAGTTAGCCGGGTCGATGCCCAGCTCGATCGTGTTGATCTCGACGTTGTAACCTTCGTCGATCAACCGATCCATGCCACGCTGCGACGAGTCAAAGAATGACTTGTCGCCCAGCACACCGTTGACCACATTGACGATTTTGAGCGGTTCATCCTGCGCGGTCGCAGCAGGAATCCCGACCAGTGCGGTAACGGTAAGGGCGAGCAGAAGAGCTAGGGACAGAAGCTTCGAACGAGACATAGGTTTCTCCTAAAGTGGGGACTTTTCTGGCCGCAAAAGTACCATTCACTATAACGTGTCCTGTTATCAGCGTCAAGCGCAAGGCAGCACATTACAAAACGCTATCCTGGTCGTAATTCTTCGCTGTCTGCGCCCGTTTTTGCGGCGGTTTACCATTTGCCGCGCGTCGCGCCGGGGTGGTATAGTAGCTGCCCCGTAGGAGCCACTTGACAGAGCTAGCAACGAGGCTATTAGCTTCTTTTCTTGGGGCGCTGACTGCCGGTCAGCGCGATACGAAAGGCGATATCCGTGCGGTTAATTGTAGATACCGATGCCGGGGTGGACGATGCCCAGGCGCTGATGCTGGCGCTGGCGCATCCAGGGGCGCGCGTCGAGGCGATTACAACCGTCACCGGCAACGTGCATGTCGATAAAGTGATTCACAACGTCTTCACCGTGCTGGACGTGATGGGCGCGCCGGTGCCGGTCTATCGCGGCGCGGACCAGCCGCTCGTGCCCGGCTTCTGGGAGCCGGAGGAGCGCGTGCACGGCGCCGACGGCCTGGGCGGCTATCGCGGCACACGTCTGACCAACGGCCAGACCGAGCCGGAGCCGGCGGCGCTGGCGCTGGTGCGGCTGGTCGATCAGGCGCCGGGCGCATACACGCTCGTTACGCTGGGGCCGCTGACCAATATCGCGCTCGCCTGCCGCCTGGACCCATCCTTCCCCAGCAAGGTCAAGGCGCTGGTCTTCATGGGCGGCACAATCTCGGCCCTGGGCAACACGCGCAATCTCACCGCCGAGTACAACGCGTTCTGCGACCCGGAAGCGGTGCTGATCACGCTCGACGCGTTCGCCGAATCGACCATGCTCTCGTGGGAGACGACGCTCAAGCACAGCCTGAGCTGGCAGCAATACGATGCGCTGAGCAGCCTGGGAACAGACCGCTCAATCTTCTTCGGCGCGATCACCGGCCCCACCGTCAGCTACCTGCGCCAGTTCCGCCAGGTGCGGGGCTACCTGCTGCCTGACCCGCTGGCGATGGCGATTGCGCTTGAGCCAGGGCTGATCACCGCCGCCGAGCATCTGTACGTCACGATGGAATTGCAGGGCGCGCTGACGCGCGGCCAGACGGTGGTAGACTACATGGGGACTTCGGGGCGCGATCCGAATACCCACGTCGTGACCGGCGTCGATGTAGGCGGTGTGTACGATTTGTTCTGCCGTGCACTGTCCTGACGCCGCGCGAAGAATCGAAGCGGGAGCGCCGCGTGACAACCTCGCCTGATTGGACATCCTGGCACGCGCTTCTGGCTGAGCTGACCGCGATCCCCGGCGTCGCCGGAGTCGAAGACGCGATCGCCCGCGCCCTGGCGGACCGGCTCGCGCCGCTGGCGGACGCCGTAACGTTCGATGCGCTGGCGAACGTAACGGCGCGCTTCGGCCCGGCGGACGGCGCGCCGCGTGTGGCGGTCGTCGCGCACGCCGATACGGTCGGCTTTCTGGTCAAGCGCGTAGACCCAGCCGGGTTCCTGCGCGTGGTCCCGGTCGGCGGGGTGAACGTCAAGGCGCTGCCGGGCGCGGCGGTGCGCGTCGGGGAACATCCTGGCGTGATCGGCGTGCGCGCGCAGCATCTGGCGCGGCCCGGCGACGAAGCCGCCTCGCTCGATGCGCTCGCCATCGAGATTGACCCGGCCCTGACCGCGTCGATTGCCGTCACGACGCCGGTCACCTACGCGCCGCGGACGGTTGCGCTGGGCGACAGCCTGCTGGCAAGCCCCTATCTCGACAACCGCGCCGGGTGCGCGGTCCTGCTGGAGCTGGCGGCGCGCCTGCGCGCGGAACCGCCCGCCTGTGCCATCTACCTGATCGCCAGCGCGCAGGAAGAAACCACCTGCGCCGGGGCCTATCACGCGCTGGCCGAAGTGCGGCCCGATCTGGCGCTGTTTGTCGATGGCACCGTCAGCTACGACACGCCCGAAACGCAAAGCCAGGGCGCGGTGCGGCTCGGCGACGGCCCGGTGCTGCTGGCCTCGCTCTACGTCAGCGGGCTGAACGGCTGGCACGCGCATCCCGGCCTGTGCGCGTACCTCGCGCAGGTCGCCGCGTCGGAAGGTCTGCCGGTGCAGCGCGACGCAGTGCGCGGCCTGATGTCCGACGCGCGTGTGGCGCAGCCGCTCGCCATTCCGAGCGCGCTGATTGGCCTGCCGCTGCGTGGCAAGCACGCTCCGCTCGAAACGATTGATCTGCGCGACGCGGCGGCGGCGGTTGATCTGCTGGCGGCGGCGCTGCGTGGTCCGTTGCCCCAACTCTCACGAGGTTAACATGCCCTACGCCGCGCTGTTTCACGCCGCGCCGGACCTTCCGGTGGCCCTGGCCGATTTGCCCGCGCTGCGCTCGGACGAGGCGGCCTGGCCGCTGCTGCTCCGCTTGCTGGATGCGCACGCGCCGTCCGGTGGCGCGAACCTGCCCGGCGCGATCGGCGGCGTGATCGGGGTGCTGGCCGGCGAGCTGGGCCTCGGCGCGGGCTGGATCCCGGAGCTGGGTTCGACCGGCAACGCCGCGCTGGCGCTCGGCGCGGACGGCCCCGCCTCGGTCGTGGTGGTTGCCCACATGGACCGGCCTTCGTTTCGCGTGCGCTCGGTCGAAAGCGGTGACTTGTTCCCGATCTGCGCCAACCGGTTTCCGCAGGGCGAGTACCGGACCGGCGCGAAGGCGCTGCGCTTCGCCCACGGGCGGCTCGACGTTGGCGCGCGCGGCATGATCGTCTCGCGCCGCGAGGGCGAGCGCGAGACGGTCACCTTCGAGGCGGCAGACGGCGCGCTGGCGTGGCAGGACACGGTCGTAATGGACGTTGATCCGGCGTTGGACGCGGCGGGCAGCGTCAGCGGGACGGGCCTGGATAACGCGCTCGGCGTGTTGACGGCGCTGCTGGCTGCCAGCGCGCTGGCCCGTGTCGAGGACGCCCTGCGCGATTGCGGCGAGCGCCTGCTGGTGATATTCAGCGATCAGGAAGAAGGCCCACCGGAAGCGTTTTTCGGGCACGGCGCGGCGCGCCTGACCCACACTCTGCCGCCGCCGCGCGGCGTGGTGGTGGTGGATGCTCACAGCGCCGATCTGCCCGACGGTCCACGCCTGGGCGCCGGGGTATCGTTCGGAGCGGCCTCAGGCCGGGGACGCGGCTCGATTGTGCCACCCAATTATCACGCGCTGGCACTCGACCTGGCGGCAGGCGTTAACCATGCCCGGCCCGGCACCGTCCAGCCGAACACTGGCTACCTCTCGCGCAGCGACGACCTGGCGCTGGCGCGATGGGCGAAGATCATGGCGCTGATCGGGCCGCCGATGCTGCACGCGCACACCGGGCACGAAGCCGCGCGGCTGGCGGATGTGCGCGCCGGGGCGGTATGGCTGGCGTGGTTCCTGGCGGCGGCGCTTAGCCTGGCGCCAGGCCTGAACGCCCGGTATGCGCTCCGCGCCTGACACCGCGCAGCTGCCTGGCCGGTTGGCACCGCCTGGAGCATAGCCTCATAATCTGCACAAGCTCGTCCACATCGGCGTTTCCGGCACGATCGGCGGTTGAAAATACAGGTGCAGTGTGACCAGGACACAGCGGTCGCCGGGCGATCCTCTGGCGGTCCAGGAACTCGTCAATCGGGGGTTGGCGCGCTACGAGCAGCATGACTACCCCCGCGCCACCCAATATTTCACCACGGCGATCGCGCTCGCGCCGCACGAGCCAGACGCCTACTTCCACCGGGGCAACGCGCACCGCTACGCCGGCGACCTTGGCGCCGCCATCGCCGACTATGGCGCGGCGATCCGGCGCGATCCGAGCTTCGCAATGGCCTACTACAACCGTGCGATGGCGCGCAAGCTCAACAGCGACATCGCAGGCGCGATTGCCGATCTGGAGCAATACCTGAAGGTCTGCGCCGGGGTGTGCCCAGAGGACCGTACCGAGGTCGAGCAAAGCGTGCGCGATCTGCGGCGCATCCTGCGGCGCTAGAGGCTGTTATGCACTTCGTGATCTGGTTTCCAGGCCATCCCCCCATCCTTCCAACCTGCGGTCGGCTTTCCTTCCCCCAGAACAAGGGAAGAAAAAAACCAGAGCGGACTCCCCTTCCCTCATTTTGGGGGCAAGGGGCCGGGGGATGGGGGGCTTTACCCGGCACAAGTGCATAACACGCTCTAGCGCGCGTCGATCAGGTAAGCGTCCGCCCACCAGTACGGGTAGATCGGACGCGCTTCGATCTGATCGAATCCGGCGGCGCGCAAGCCGTCTGCCCAGGCGTCGATTGGCCCCTCGTAGTTGGTGCGCGCCGCGCTGCGGTCAAAATAGCCGAACAGCACCGGCATCAGAAATCCCTGCGCCACCAGCCCGCCATCGCCCGCATACTCTGCCAGCCCATCGTGATAGCGACTGGCAAACTGCTGGACGCGCCCCGGCTCGTAGAGCGCGTCGAACTCCGGCACGTCGAACTCGGCGATCAGCGCGCGCCGGCCATGCGCCCGCAGCCAGGCGAACACACCCGGCCGGTCGGCGGGCGGGGCGGACTGGAGGCTCCAGGTCGCCTGGATCACGTCCCAGGTGGCGCTATCGCCTTTCATGAACTGCTGAATCGTCATCTGGTGGGCGCGGTACGGAACCTGCCAGACGTCAAGTTGGCGAGTTGTGTGCGCCAGCATGGCCTCGGACGGCTCGATCAGGTCCAGCCGTGTAATGTTCTGAGTCAGCGCCGGGAGCAGCGCCAGCCCGTCGCCAACGCCGATATCGAGCAGCGTGAGCGACTCGTACTCCTCGTACACGTCGTGCAGAGCCTGGCTGGCGCGCGCATACAGCTCAACATTTCCGCCGCCCCGGATGAAGGCCGCGAACGCCTCGCCATCGACGTACACCGCCGCTTTGCCCTGCGCCCGGACGCGCTCCAGATAGTGCGCCGCCTGCTCGAACAGGCTGCTTGACGGTTCGAGGCGGGCCGCCGCGCGGGCGGACGCTGCCGCCTGCACAAAATCATCTTCTCCATAGGCCAGCAGCGCGAGGTAAAAGTGATCGAGCGCATCGGCGCGCGGGGCCGCGCGCACGCCTTCGTAGCCTGCTGTCTGGTAAAGCTGCCAAAGCGCCTCAAGCGCCATAAGCCCTGGCCTTATCTCTTGGGCAGGTGCCGGGAAGATGGCTCAGTACGGGAGCGTGAACCAAAACGTCGAGCCTTCGCCGGGGCGCGAGTCCGCGCCGATCTGCCCGCCGTGCGCCTCGACGACGCG
>JADLHR010000052.1 GCA_020848665.1 Anaerolineae bacterium | reverse complement strand
GGCGCCAGGGCGGGCAGAAACTCGCGGTCGCCGAGTGGGTCGCGCCAGGCTTCGGCCTCGCCCAGCACGACGAGGCCGTCTTCGGCCAGCCGCTGCACGCGGGCCAGGTCGGCTCCGGTCGCCTCGATCACGTCGCGCACATCGACTGCCTCGCCCTGCTGCGCGAGATAGCTCAGGATGTCGAGATAGGGTTGCCCGCCGCGCAGCTCGATGATCCGCCGCTCGGCTTCCTCTGGTGAAAGCTGAAGCTCAACCATCGCCGGATCAGTCCAGCGATAGACGGTGCCCGCGTCTTCCAGCGCGCGCACGACGGGTGACTTGACGCTGCCGGCCGGCAGCGGTCCCTCCGCCGCCAGCAGCGTCTCGAGCGCGGTGCGCTGCGGTTTGGAGCGGTCGTACTCGCCTGCTTCCAGCCGCCCGGCGATTTCCGCCGCCGGACGGGCCAGTTCAACCCACGTTTGCTTTGGTTCCAGCGCAATGTCACCCGTTTCCGCCAACGCTTTGACCGGCTGATCCGTGCAGCCCACCGCCAGGCAGATGGCGCTCAGACTGAGACGGCGCCCGCGCGCAGCGAGCAGCACTTCGAGGATGTTCGCACGGCGCGACTCGCGGCCCAGGCGCGGCGCGACATCCTGCACGCGCTCGGCCGGGATGGCAAGCTGCGCGGTGCGGATCGTCTTCGGTTTGACGTCAGGCGGGTCGAGCACCGGCTCGGACGCGACTGTGCCGCGCTCGATCAGACCGCTCATCGAGCTTTGCCAGCGCGTGCGCGGCAGCGCATAGGAAAGCTGGCGCCCGCGCAGTGGCCCGCGCCGCCGCAGCAGGCTCAGGATACGGATCTGCGTTGCCGACTGGCCCTCGGCCTCCGGGTCGAGCAGCGTGTACAGCGTGTCGCCGCGCTTCGCCAGGCCGGGCGGCAGCATCAGGCCGAGCACTGTCCCGATCGGTGTCAGCGTGTGTTCAGCCATCCACGCCGCCAGCTCAAGCTGGGCCAGGGTCACCACCGGCAGCGGGTCGAGCCGCTCCAGGACAGGCTTCGTTTCCGGGATCGGGGCCGTGTCATGCAGCGCGACAACCACGCCGGACGTATACGCTGTGCCGAAGCTGACCTTAACCAGGTGGCCCGGCTGGATTTTGCCATCCAACTCCAGCGGAATGTGATAGTGAAACGTGGTGTGAACCGGGCGGTTCACGGCAATCTCGGCGAACATCACACATCCCCAGATGCCGGGCGCGAGGCGATAAACAGGGCGGCGCCGTAGCCCACCACCTGCGAGTAATCGCCGGTCACGTCACCGGAGGTCGCGTAGTCGACGATACGCGCTGTGTCGGCGCCCAGCGCGCGCGCTGCAAACATCACGGCAGCGATTGCGCCGCGCCCACAGGCGAAGCCGCGCCCTTCATCCTCGGCGCGAATGACCGCTGCCGGGTCGAAGTCCTCGATTGCGCTCAGCACGGCGGCGTCAAGCTGCGCTGCGATGCCCTGCGGATAGAAGTGCGACAGGTCAGAGCTGGCGACCAGCAGCGCGCGGCGCCCAGCCAGCGCCCGCGCCAGCGCTGCGCCGAGCGACTGCGCGGTGGCGAGCGTCTGGCTGACCAGCGTCAGCGGCGCCAGTTGAAACGCGCCCAGCGCACGCTGCAGGAAGGGCAGCTCAATTTCGAGCGAATGCTCCTGATCGTCGCGCACTGTTTCGAGCGCAACCTCGGCGCGCAGCGCGTCGAGCACATCGCGCGCGATAGGCACGTCTCCCAGCGGCGTACTGTACGCGTCGTGTCCAGTAGTCAGGATCGGCCCACGATAAGGGTAGTGCGACGGCCCAACCACTGCCACGACATCAACCGACTCGCCGCGCAGCCGCTTGAACGCGTGCGCCGCGACCGCGCCCGAATAGCGGTGTCCGGCGTGCGGTGCCAGCGCGCCGACGATCCGGCCCTCAACCGGGGCAACGTCGGCCTGGTCGAGAAAAGTATCGATTGACTGCGCCAGACGCTCCGGGCTGGCGGGGTACCACTTCCCCGCCAGCGGCGATGGACGGGCATCACTCACCGGGTTTGTGGTGGACATCTGGGGCCGTCCTTGCGCGAACGAACGCATCTGAATTGCGGGATTTTAGCTCATATGGTCTATTAGCCATTGTACCATATTTCGCCTCGCCGATCCAGTTTTTCAGTTTTTCAGGTGCGCGCTGTCCGGTATAATCCGCTGACCGCGTGCTTGAGGCTGCGATGACTGATCCTGCTCCGAACCCCGCTGCTTATCCGCCGCTGCGCCGCTCGTTCGAGCGCTGGCAGCAGCGCCATCCCGCGTTCAACCGCACGCCTGGCTGGCCGATCTGGCTGGCGGCGTTGATCCTGCTGGCGCTGGGTGCGCTGGTGTTGCTGCCGTTCGCGCTCCCGCTCGGCGGGCCGGAGACGCTTGATCCGGCGGCGCTGGCGGACGACAACGGGCTGTTCTTGACGATTGAAGGCGAGGTGCTGTACGCCGTTCACGCCGCAGCGGATGGCCCAACGATCGTGCTGGTGCACGGCTTCGGCGGCTCGACTGTAACCTGGCGCGAGACCGTACCGGCGCTGGCGGCAGCAGGCTACGACGCCTATGCGCTTGATCTACGCGGCTTCGGCCTGAGCGAAAAGGGCATCAGCGCGGATTATCACCCCGCTGCGCAGGCCCGGCGCATCCTGGCGTGGATGGATGCAGCCGGCCTGGAGCAGGCTGCGCTCGTTGGGCACTCAATGGGCGGCAGTGTGGTTGCCTATGCCGCGCTGGCAGCACCTGAGCGGGTGAGCGCCCTGGTCCTGGTGGATGCCGCTCTGTCAAGCCAGGCGCAGGCGTGGCGTGTGCCCGACCCACTGATCGACGGCCTGCTCGACGCGTCATTCCTGCGGCGCTGGACGCAGATCGCGCTGCGCCGCACAGTGCCAGATCAGTTCGCGGACCTGCTGCGTGACGCGACCTTCAAGGATGAAGTTTTGACGCCCGACCTGATCGCTGGTTACGAGCGCGCGCTGCGCACGCCGGAATGGGACCTGGCGCTGCTCGGCGTGCTGCGCGATCAGGATCGCGGCGCGCCGCCGGTCAGCCAGCTTCAAACACCGGCGCTGATCATCTGGGGCGCCGAAGACCGCTGGGCGCCGCCGTCCGAAGGCGCGCGCCTGGAACAGTTCATTCCCAGGGCGGAGCGGGTCGAGCTGGCCGGGGCCGGACATCTGCCGATGCACGAAGCGCCTGAGGCTTTTCAGGCCGCGCTGCTGGACTTTCTGAAGCGCACGGTTCCCTGAGCGGCCAAAGCCGGGAATCGAAAAAGCCGGACAAACGCCCGGCTTTCGCGCGTGATGAATTGATTGTGGTGTATCTCGAAGACCGCAGCGCAGGTTACTTGTTGATGCGCGCCAGCACGTCTTCTTCGCTCATCAGCAGATAGGTCTTGCCATCATACTTGACCTCGGTGCCCGTGTACTTGGGGAAGAGCACAAGGTCGCCCACCTTCAGGTCGGTGGTCATTTCCTCGCTGTCGCCCACCGCCTCGATCGTGCCCTGCTGCGGCTTTTCCTTCGCGGTTTCCGGCAGCAGCACGCCGCCGGAGGTCTGGCTCTCGCCCTCGACCGGCAGCACCAGCACGCGCGCGCCTAGTGGTTCGATCTTGATCTTGTCGCCCATGTTCTTCTTTCTCCTTCAGTATCAGAGTGTTATGGGGTGCCGGCGCTGGCGTCATTACGCAGCGCGGGCACAGTTTACCGCGCAGATGCACTTGCCGACAGCGCGACGGCGTTTCTTATCTTTTCGAGCAGCATCACTTCAGGCGCAGCGCCCTCAAGATAGGTATCCTCGTTGATGACGGTTCGCGGAACACCCATCACCTGGTACCGCTGACCGAGATGCGGAAACTCGGTGACTTCGACCATGTCCGCGCGCACCTTGTCCGATGCCAGCGCCAGCCGGTGCGCCAGAACAACCGCTTGCGGGCAATACGGGCAGGTGGGCGTCACAAAGACCTGAAGGTGCAGCGGGGTTTCGAGGCTGTCCAGATACTCAATCGTCGCCGCGTCGAGATCATGCTCCTCGGTGCCGACGGCGAGAATCGCTTCCAGCAGCGACGTGAACTCGTAACCCGACGGAATCCCATAGAAGCGAATGCCATAATCGCGGTCGTTCTCACCGTTGAT
The DNA here is from genome assembly GCA_020848665.1 of Anaerolineae bacterium. Classification (GTDB taxonomy): domain Bacteria; phylum Chloroflexota; class Anaerolineae; order Aggregatilineales; family Aggregatilineaceae; genus DYGX01. The sequence goes on along the minus strand of JADLHR010000052.1, from coordinate 3,325 downwards.
CGCGAGCGCCGGGATTTTGTCGATCCCCATCGCTTCCGCCAGCGGCTGGTCCTTGACGAAATCGTGGACCTGGAGCGTGACCCGATCGGATAGTTCGGCCACTTCTTCGGCGATCTGGCGCGTCTCCTTGCAGTATCCGCACTCGAAATCCTGGGTGAACATATGAATCGTCACCGGCGACTGCACCGCCAACAGCAGGTCGCGGACCTGGTTCTGGGTGTCTGTGTCCATCAAACGCATGTCAATCGCATCCTTTGCTGAGGGTTTTCTGAGGCTTATACCCCTATAGATGCAGTCCAGAGGCGCCGGTTGCGCTGTCTGCGGACATCATACCGTGAAACGTGCCGTCTTTCTAATAGAAATTCGTAGGAGGTGCTGTGCGCGGGCCAAGCCGCTATAATGAACACGGATTTGTGTTGGCCTGACAGGACACTGGCGAGGACAAAACAAGCGTGGATCTGTTTGGTGGACTGTTCAACTCGCGCCGGAAGCGCGGTGGCAACAACGACTTTTTCGACACGCTGCGCGGCGCGTCGCGCTGGATTGTAAGCTGCGGCTGCGCTCTGGCGCTGGCGATCCTCTTTCTCGTGATTCTGATCGTTGGCGGGGCGATCAAGCTGGGGGACGACGCCCTCACCGTTGGTGTGGTGATCACCATGATCATTGTCGCGGTGGTGTCGCTCATCCGCACCGCGCGATCCTGACCGGGCGACGGTCAGGCGCTGTCGCCAGGCGGGGTTTCGCTGCGCGCCAGCATGTCGAGGATGGCCTGCCCGGTGATGAACACGCGGCGCGTGCCCGGCGGCTGGCTGGACCGCAGCGCCCCGGAAGCCAGCAGCCGCTTGACCGTGCTCAGGCTCACGTCCAGAATCTCTGCCACCTCGTCACGCGAGTAGACCCGGCTGGCGACGATGGGTGGGCGCTGCGTGTGATGCGCCATCCTCGAAGCGCCTTCTCTCATGGAAAACTTTGCTGAACCCACTGCATCGGGTCAACCTGCGCGCCGCCGACCCACAGCTCCCAATGCAGGTGCGGACCGGTCGAGCGCCCGGTTGAGCCGACCAGTCCGATCACCTGGCCGGGCGTGACGACATCCCCCACCTTAACCTTAATCTCCGCCTGATGCCAGAAGCCAGAATATACGCCCCAGCCGTGATCGATAATGGTCGCGTTGCCGCGCACCGACAGCGCCTCAGTTAGCGCGACCACGCCCGCCGCTGGCGCGATGATCGGTGCGCCGGGACCTGCGCCGAAGTCCGTGCCGCTGTGAAAGGTAGACAGCGCGCCGTGATTGTACGAGCGCCGCGTGCCGAACTGTGACGTGATCGCGCCCGCCGAAGGCAGCCCCATCATGCCGTCGAAGTGACGCTGCGTGGTGAATCCACCCATTACCCGTGCAACAGCTTCGTCTTCGACGCCGGTCAGGGCTGGATCGAGCAGGCTGTCCTGCTCCGCCGCCAGCACGATCTGCTCGGCAGCGTAGCCCCCCGACTCGACCTGCACGCGCAGCGTGATCTCGGTGCGCTGTCCGTTGGCGGCGTCGATCGTCAGCGTTAGCGGATAAATCCCCGGCTGCGCCAGCGCCGAAATCCCAAAGACCGCCGCATGCTGGCTGGCGTCATGTGTGGCGAAGCGCAGCGGACGGCCCATAAACGCGCCGCTAATCTGCGCCGCGCCATCGGTCACCAGGCGCAGGCCGAGCGTCTTGCCTTGCGCCGCCGGTAGCGGCTGGAACTGCGCATCGAGCAGCGGGTAGGGCAGGCCGGTCGCACGCTCTGGTGCGCTGACCCCTGGAATGCGGAGAGTCTGCCCGAAGAACAGCGGGGCGGGCCACGCGAGCTGGTTCGCCTCGACCAGCGCGTTAACCGGGATGCCGTACTGCACCGCCAGCCGGTAGATGTTCTGCCCTGGTCGCACGCTGTGAACCGTTCCGGGCGCCGAGCCGGCCGGTTGTGCGCCTGCTCCGGCGCCCTGCGGCACGATCAGGCGCTGCCCGATGTACAGCAGCGCCGGATTGCTCAGGTTATTCGCCTCGGCCAGCGCCTCGATCGTGGTGTGATAGCGCGCGACAAGCTCGCTCAGACTGTCGCCCGGTGCAACGGTGTGCGTCACCAGCACGCCGCTGGCGCCGGTCTGAGCGTTTGGGATCAGCAGGCGCTGTCCAACCGCGATCACGCGCACGTCGGCGATGCCGTTGAATGCGGCGATCGCTTCAACGGTTGTGCCGTATTGCAGCGCGATGCGAAAGAGGTTCTCGTCACGCTGCACGATATGGATCGTGCTTGAGCCGGGCGGGGCGACACCCCCGCCTTCCTGGGCGGTAGCGGGCGCATGGCCCGCAGCAAGCACGGCGAGCAGCACGGCGATCCCGCCGAGCCTCAGCAAGATTGATCTGGGGTCGATCATGATGCGACTATGGTGACTATTATGGTCTGCGGCGAATCCGGTCCACAAGCTCCTGCGCTTCGAGCAGAAGCTGCTGCGCCTGCGCGCCGAGCGCGAGACCCGGCGCGGCGGTATCGGCGAGCGTCTGACCGGCGCACGATGGCTCGTACAGCGCGCGAGCCTCGACGGCCAACGCCAGCCCGTCGTTGATCAATCGCGCCGCCGTTTCGATCTCCGGGTCAGCCGCGTCGGGCCGGTCAAGCTGAGCGCGCTGCTCAGCGGTCCACTCAAACGCGGCCGGCCAGGGATCAAGCGCGCAGGACAGCGGGCTGATTATCCCGCCCTGCTCGCTCTGGCGCCAATTGTCGAGCATCCCATTCTTGTACGGGCGCTGCAGGTCTCCGAGTACTGCGAGGCGCGCGGTTAGATCGCGCAGCAGCGCCGGATAATCGAGGTCGGGCAGGGGCAACAGCCCGGCGATACGGGTTGCCGTGGGCGGAGGGGTGTTCGTTGGAGGAAGAGTTGCGGTCGAGCGCGGCGTCTCGGTCGGCCAAGGTGTGGTGAGCAGCGCGGCCAGCCCACCTGGCGGCGTAGGTGCCGGGTTCGCCATCGCCGCAGAGAGATCGCGCTCCGCCAGTCCGAGATCAACCGTGACCTGGTCCAGTTCCGCCGATGCGCGCACGAGGTCGGTCATGTTGGCCGTGCCCGCCGCGCACATCGCGGCCCAACGCGCCTGAGTGCTCTGCAGGAACGGCAGCGTCGTATCCAGCCGGTCCGTAATCGGCGTGAGATCAGCCTGATAGGCCCGTCGAGTGAGCATAGGCAGGTTCAGCGCGGTCAGCGTGGGCGCTGCGTCGCCACACGTCAGCCCGCCTGTTTCCCGGTAAACGCGGTCGCTCTCGCGCAGACGCTCGACTTCTGTGCGGATCTGGGCGATCCG
>JADLHR010000051.1 GCA_020848665.1 Anaerolineae bacterium | reverse complement strand
GTCACGATGACGCGCTAGACGCGGATACTGACGGCATTCCCGATGGTTGCGACACCACGCCGACCGGCGACGACGATGGCGACGGCGTAGACAACGCAGCCGACAACTGCCCGCTTGTGGCGAATGCTGATCAAGTGGATACCGACGAGGACGGCACCGGCGACGCGTGTGACACCACGCCGACCGGCGACGACGATGGCGACGGCGTGGACAACGCAGCCGACAACTGCCCGCTCGTGGCGAATGCCGATCAGGTGGATACCGACGAGGACGGCACCGGCGACGCGTGCGACGAGACGCCTGGCGGGGAGATCACTCCGCCTGTCGATTCGGACGAGGACGGCGTCCCTGACGCCGAAGACAACTGCCCGCTCGTGGCAAATGCCGATCAGGTGGATACCGACGAGGACGGTCTCGGCGACGCGTGCGATCCCCCGGAAGCCGGAAGTGACGCGCCGACTTCGGCGGTGGCTCAGGGAGGCTGCGTCGCGTACATGAAGATGCCGTCGAACGCGGTCGTTGGCGTGTTCGTCCGCGCAGCGCCCCTGCACTGGGCTGCGAGCGCCGATGCTCTGCTCCAACCGCCGCAGTCGGTGGACGCAGGTAAGAGCGCCTGGACATTCGGCCTCGACCAGACCGGCGCCTACCGCCAGATTCTCTGGGGCTGCAAGACGCTCTGGGTGCCGGCAAACACGATGGCGCCGAATCCTGACGCGACGTGGCATAGCGCGCCGCTGCCGGAAGATATGGTTCAATAGGCCAGCTTCGAAGCCTGGATTAGCGCGTCTCTTTGCCTGGCGCACCATCCAGCCCAGAGAGATCGGGGTTGCGAGCGATTCGAAAGAGCGACTATACTCAAAGCACAGTGCCTGATCGTTCCAGGAGAGTGCGCCATGGCAAAGAAACAAGAAACGCCTAAGAAAGAGGATAAGAAGGACAAGAAGAAGGACAAGAAGCAAGACAAGAAAGAAAAGAAGCAGGACAAGAAGAAATAACCCCGGCGAACGGCGTCTCTTCGGTGCAGCCCAGATCAATACAGGCCGCGACTATTATCTCGCGGCCTGTGTGCGTTATTCTCCTGGGGCGGCGCGCTAGCAGGCTGCGCCGCCCGCATTACGCCCGCTACGGCAGCCCGTAAACGCGCGCGGTGTAGTCTTTGCCCGCCGTCGCGATCAGGGTCTGGTCAGGGCTGAACGCTACATCGTTCAGCCAGTCGTTGCTGGCGAAAAAAGCCATCTGCTCTTGCGATGAAACCGCGAACACATAAAGGCCCTGGCTGGTCGCCACCGCTGCGAGGCTGCTGTCCGGGCTGAAGGCCAGGCTCGCCAACGTCCCGTTGCAGTCCAGGGTCCCGATCGGCGCGCCGGTAGCCGCTTCGAACAACAACACATCGAAGCCGTTGGTGGACGCCAATACGCTGCCATCAGGCGTGTAACCCAACATCATCCCGTTGCGAAGCCCAGTCGTCGCGGCTCCCGGCACAGTGGGTGAGAAGTTCAATTGCTGGCCCGCCGCCGTATCCCACAACCAGATATTCAAGTCCCAGTCCGTAATCGCCAGCCGCGCGCTGTCCGGGCTGAACGTAACGGCGCTGATGTAATGCGTGTGGCCGACCGTGACGGCAGTCTGTGCGCCGGAAGCAGCATCCCACAGCGCCGCGCTGTGCAGCGAGCTGGCGGAGGCCAGCTGCGCGCCAGCCGGGCTGAACGCCAAGTCAACGATATCGCCCGCGCCAGCCGCGATGGTCGTTTTCAGGGTACGACTCCCGGCATCCCACAAGGCAACCTGGCCCTTCGCATGGCCGCTAGCGATCGTGGAGCCATCCGGGCTGTATACCACCGAGTACGCCTGATCCAGCGGCGCTGTCTCGGCGCCAACCAGCGCGGCGATCTCGACGCCTGCCGCCGTATCCCAAAGGCGAACCGACTTATCGTAGCTCGCGCTGGCGAGAGTCGCGCCGTCCGGGCTGAACGCCAGGTCGTAGACATAGCCGGTGTGTCCGGCGAGCGCAGCGGCTTCGCTGCCGTCCGCCGTACTCCACAGATGGACCTTGTAATCGGTCGTGCTGCCCGCGACTCGCGTGCCATCCGGGCTGAAGGCGACTGCGCCGTTGGATTGCATGTTTCCGGCCAGGCTGATCTTTTCCGCGCCGGCAGCCACGTCCCACAGCAACACGCCATCGTATCCGAGGTTGAACGCCAGCGTCGATCCGTCCGGGCTGAAAGCCAGCGCTTCGCAGGTCCGCTTGAGAGGCGCCGATCCGCTCAGGCTGCGCGCGCCGGCATCCCACATCTGCAAGCCGTCATCCGTGGTCACGGCCAGCAGTGCGCCATCTGGAGAAAAAGCCATCGCCTTGGCGATCCCCTGCGTGTCGAGCAAGGGTGGCTCAGTCAACGTGCCGAGATCGGCCACGCTGTACAACCAGACGCCCACAGTTCCTGCGACAGCCAGCGTTTGCCCATCGGGAGAGAACGCAACGTGGTCGGTCGAGCCGCGCCCGAGGCGGATCAGCTCGACAAGCTGGGTCGCATTTTCGGGTGTGAGCGCCTGTCGCGCGCCTTCCTGCGCGTACCCCGGCTGGATTGCGCCAACGAGCAAAATCGCCAAAACGAACGAAAGAATTCTGTTCATAGCGGTTTCTCCTGTGGCAGGCGCCGAGTCGAACGCTCGGCTGAAGGACAGCGTGCCGGATTGGAGAGAGGCGTTCCTTGCCGTCAGGGGTAAACGCCCGGCAAGACGGGCAGCGATGGTCGGTGCACGACCGTTATTATATGTAATCTGTCATATCTAAACCATTCGACCCGGCTGGCCCGGCGAGTTCGCGCCGCTACCCGGCAGAAAATTACCCGGTCGGCCAGTCTTCAGGGGTGAACGGCCAGCCAAGCTGATCGCAGACCGAGCGCCAGCGGTCTGCCATGCCCGGCGCGCACAGGAACGGCACGTAGCCCAGCGCCAGGTACGTCTTCAGCGCCGCGAGCCGGTAATCTTCGGTGTAGAGGTGAATGTCGCGGTAGCCGCCCGCGATCAGCCGCGCGGTGACCGCCGCGCACACCGCCCGCCCCAGTCCATTGCCCGCGTGCGCGGGATCGGCGGCCACCCAGCCCAGCTCGCCGCCGAAGGGGTGCTGATCCGAGGCGTCGTGCAGCGCCATTGCGGTCGCCACAATCGCGCCGCTGCCCGCCTCGACCGCCATGAACCAGCTATCCGGCAGAATCCGCATCAGCCAGGGCCGCAGCCGCTCGGCATCCCACACGCCAAACCCTGCCAGCGCCATGACGCGGAAAAATCCCGGCTCGTCGCCCGGCCGGTAGACGCGCAGCGCGTACCCGGCCGGAACGCTCGCTACCGGCGGCGAGTCCAGCCGAGATTCCGGCCATACCATCTGAAGCTGTGACACCGGCTGTAGCACCGGCTGTGACAGCGGTTCCGGCGCGGTCATGGCAGGCTTTCGGGCGGCGTGGTGAGTGGCTGGCGGCTTGCGAACAAGAGCGTCCCGTCGTGCGGCGCGAGCGTCACGCTGATCTGCTCGGTCGGCTCCGGCCACGTGTGCCCGCTGATCCACTCCACGATGTGCCACGCACCGGGCAGGCCCAACCGCGCCAGCGAATAGGTACGCTCGGCAGGCGCGTCGCCGGTGTTGAAGACGAAGATCGCCGCCGGAGCCGCCTGGTCCTCGACCGAGCGCCGCACCTGCACGCGCACCGGGTCACCATCTGGCCCGCTGGCGCCCGGCTGCCCCAGCAGCGGAAAGTGGCAGGTCGCACGGCGCGGCTGGAGCACCAGCTTCCACAGGCGCAGCCGCTTGGCAGACAGCTCGTCGAGTGCGTCGCTGGTCATAACCAGGCCCGCCGTCATCCCGAAGTAGATCGCCAGCGATCGCAGCTCGGTCTCGGTCAGATCGTGAAAACGCTCGCGCAGCAGGATACAGTCCGGGTCAGCCTGCCACAGAATCCCGTTGGCGAAGTTGCGCGTCGCCTGATCGCGCAGCAG
>JADLHR010000050.1 GCA_020848665.1 Anaerolineae bacterium | reverse complement strand
TGGTGCTGGAACGCGGCCTGCTCAGCCAGGAGGCGCTGGACGACATCCTGCGGCCAGAGCGGATGACGCAGCCGCATTGGATCCCGCCCATCGCGGGCGAGCGCAGCCGCGATCAGTAGCGTCAAAACGCGCTGTGTCCCGTCACAAGCGGAATTTTCGTCCTGGCGCGGTGATGGCGCGGCAGGTCTTCAGCGACGCAGGCTGAGGCCAAGCCGCCGCGCGTTGCCGTCGATATTCAGGATACGTGCCCGGACAGTGTCGCCCTCGCGCACAACGTTGCGCGGGTGCAGGAAGTGCCCTTCGGCCAGCTCCGAGACGTGGATCAACCCTTCCAGGCCCTCCTCGATGCAGGCAAACGCCCCAAAATCGACCACGTTGGTAATCACACCCTCGACCACTTGCCCGACCGTGTAGCGCGTCTCGATCGTTTTCCAGGGGTCCGGACGCATCCGCTTGAGGCTGAGCGCGACACGGCCCTGGTCCTGATCGACCAGCATCACGTGAACCGTGACTGTATCGCCGCGCTTGAGCACATCGCGCGGGTGCCCGACGCGGCCCCAGCTCAGTTCGCTGATGTGGATCAGGCCCTCCAGCCCGCCGAGATCGACAAACACGCCGAAATCGCACAGGTTGGTCACCTGACCGGAGCAGGTATCGCCGGGCCGGATCGTGGTCAGGACATTCGCCCGCGTGCCCGGCTCGACTTGCGCCGCCCGCTCAGACAGAATCAGCCGGTTCTGATCGCGGTCCAGCTCGATCACGCGCAGCCGGATTGTGTGTCCCACGCGCTGCGCCAGCGCCTCGCGCCGGGCGCGGTTGTCCGCCATTACCGGAAAATCAATCAGTTGGCTGGCCGGGATGAACCCGCGCAGGCTGTTCCACTCGACCAGCAGACCGCCTCGGTTGAAGCCAACCACACGTAACTCGGCCGTTTCGTCAAAATCAAATATTCGCTGGACCTCGTCCCAGTCCGCCTCCGAGCCAGACGACGATACGCCGTTCGTCAGGCCGGATGAGGCGTCGTGCAGTTCAAATTCCTCCCAATCCAGATCGCGCTGCCGAGGCATCCCCCCTGCGACGGCGCTGTCTCCTTCCTGGAGAAGTGCCTCCCAATACCCCTCGTCAGGAGGGAGAGGAGGCGAGGCGCTCGTGCTCTGAAACTCTGTTGACATAGCTTAATGTGCCTTCCTCAGCCGCGCACGCCTGATGATACGGCCAGCTTTTCGCGTCGCCGACTACTAAGACTCACGGTACATCCGCAGTCATTATAGGAATGGGAAAAATCCTTGTCAAACGGCCGGAGAAGGCTCAGCGTGAAGCAGAAGTCGGGGGCTGTTCTGCGCGGGGTTCTGGAGCCAGTCCGGGGGCAGGCCGATCCGATAATTCATCCGGCGATTCAGCCAGCAAGCCGCGCTCCATCTCGGCGATCTCGCGCGCGACCTCTTCGATCGCGATACGCTGCTTGCGGTACAGGTCAGACTCGCTCATCGCCAGCCGTAGCGCCACGTCGCGGACCTTGCGCCCCTGCAAGAAGCGCATTTCGAGAATGTTGTACAGCACCCACTCAGTCGTGGTCAGGCTGCGCTGCCCTTCAGGCTTCAGGTTTTCGATTGCGCGCGCCAGCACCGTCCGCAGCGCGCGGACCGGGCTGCTATCGTTGGCCTGGGCCATCTCGCGCCAGACGATGTTAAGCTTGAGCAGCTCGCTGTCGGTTAGCCTGGGGCCGCCCCAGTAATCGCGCAGCGCGTCTTTGACCAGATCGGAAAACTGCTCCTGCACCAGCAGTTCGCTCGACGAATACGGCTCGTCGGAGAGATGCCCAAAGCGCGACACGCCGTGCAGCCTCTGCACACGATCCATCTGCGAGGCCAGCCCTTCCAGCACAAAAAACACCTCGGCCTGGCGCTGCATTTCTTCCAGCACGCGTGCTGCCTGTGCGGCCAGCCGCAGGAACGCCGGTCGTTCCTCGTCGTCGAGATTTGGCTGTGACGCGCGCGCCCACACGCCGAGAATACCTATCAGCGGCGCGTCTGTTCCGCCTTCGTCCCCGGCGCTCGACCGCAGCGGAACCAGCCAGTATGAATGCCAGACGAACATGCTACCGGCGGGCTGAAGCCCCGCTTCCTCGCTGGAACCACCGTTCATCAGCGACGATAAATCGGATGATTCCAGCGCGTCATGTGATGGCGCGAGTGACCCGACGACCTGCACCAGCCGCGCGCCGGAGGAGTCGATTTCGGCGACGAACGCGGTCGGCACGCGCAGCGAGTCGCAGATCGCGGCCAGGATCGACTCAAGAAGCTGTGCGGCGTCGGCCTGAGTCAGCAGACGCTCGCTCAACCGCTCGATTGTCTGCGCCTGGGCCTGGTCCTCAGTATAGATCAGCCAGCGCGTCAGCACCGGCAGGAGCAGGGTGATCGACCATTGCAGGAACAGCAGGACAGTGACCGCTGCGAAAGGCATGAACGCGTCGCCGTCAATGCCAAGCAGACTCGTCGCGCGCGGCACGAACAGAATCACGGCCAGAACGGCGGCGCCTGTCAGCGGACCGCGCAGCATGAATTCGAGCAGGCGTGACTTGACAACGCGGTCCGGCTGCTGCGTCCCAAAGAACGACAGTGGGTACGCCATGAAGATCAGCATCAGCATGATTACCAGGTTTGAGGCGTTCAGGATGATCAGCAGCAGCGTCGTCTGCTCGTCGCCGAGCCGTCCAAAAAACAGTGAATAGGGGAAAGTGCCGTAGACCGGCGTCAGGAAGACCGCCAGCAGATACGTCATCCGGCGGCGCGTATAGCGCGTCAGACAGCGCGTCCGCGCCCGCGCGACGTTGATCACCGAAGCGGTACCGACAACCAGCAGATAAGCCGTGTAGACTGCGAACCCGGCGGCGGGGCGCATACGCGGCATATCGCCCAACGCCGGGTTGGTCACGACAACCTCGGTAAACAGCGCCAGCGCGAGCAAGATAGTGCTGATCAGATAGCTGACGCGGATCACCAGCCGGCGGCGCCCGCGCGA
>JADLHR010000049.1 GCA_020848665.1 Anaerolineae bacterium | reverse complement strand
TGTGCTATTGCCTCGCTTGACTACGCCGAACATTAGTGCTACACTGACTCACAATTAAGGTTAAAAAGCGGTTTGGGATGTGTTTAGAGAGCCGATGGAGAGCGCGTGTGACGCTGGAATTTGACAAAGTTGCGCCCCAGGTCGAGCGCATGGGCCGCGCGCTGGCCGCACGCAACATCACGCTCAGCGAGCGCGGAGACCTCGCCTGGCAGCTTTTCCAGTCGCTGAGTGGCCTGGACGCGATCCACACCCGTATTCAACTGGCGCGCGACCGCGACGCCGGGTTTCGCGGCGCAGCCCCGCTGGACGAAGCCGTCAACCGCGCGTACCCGCTGCCGCCCGCGCCAGACCTGGCAACGATTCTGGCCGCCGATGGCTCGCAGATTTATCCCTCAACGCACAGCGCCGCGCTGTTTTACCTGACCAATGCCGGCGTTTTCGTGTACCATCACGGCCTCGACCTGCTGCCGGAACAGATCACCGAGCCAGTTCTGGCCTATACCGAGGCGCTGCTGCACGACGAGCGCGGGCAGGTGATCAGCAACGCCGCCGTCAATGCGCGCCGCACAGTTCACGAACAGCAAATGCTGGCGCGCGAGGTCTGGAACCGGCGCACGCTGAACCGCCCGATTCTAGCGATCAGCGACGGGCCGCTGCTGTTCTGGGTCGGCAAGGATGTGCCGAACGGACGGCGGCTGCAGGACGACTATCTCGCCGCGATGGTGCACCTGCACGACGCGCACACCGCCTTGTTCGACGCATCGGGCCAGTCGGCCAGCGCGATCGGGTATATCGACCGGCCCACCAGCGCGTTTGTCGTCAGCCTGGTGTATCTGATGAGCCTGGAGCCGGACGGGGTGCGCGGGGCCGCGCTGGAAACCAACGGCCCGCTCGAAGGGCTGACCGATCAGTGGCTGCTGTTCCGCCTGCTGAAGCCCGGCGAGCGGTCGGCGCTGTTCGTGCAGCAGTCGCCGCAAAATAAACGCTACCGTGATCGCGGCGAGAGCTACGAGATCGCCTTTTTCTACGTCAACGTCGGCCAGCCCCACGCCTACCACCTGGCGCGGGTCGAGATGCCGATGTGGGTCGCAAAAAACCCGGCGCGGGTGGACGAGGTGCACGCGCTGGTGATGGCGCAGTGCGAGATGATGTGGCGCTATCCCTACGCGCTGACCCGCGCCGATGAGCTGGCGGTCGTGCGCAACATCGAACGCACGCAGCTTGAAAACATGATCGAGATCGAGCTGCGCCGCAACGCGCAGACGGTCGAGCTTTCGGAGAAGCTTGAGGCGAAAGTCGTGCGGCACGGCCGCAAGCGGTACGGGGAGCGACGCCGGTAGCTGGTAGGACATCGGAAAGGCGGCGTCGCAAGCGGCCCGCCGGGTTGAGGGGACGGCGATGACGGAGACAACGACACAGCAGCCTGTAATCGGAAGCGTCTTGAGAGCCAGCACGATGGGGTTCGTCTGCGGGACGCGCAGCCAGGATATCGAGCATCCCTCGTTTGGCGCGTTCGTGCGGACCCGGCACGAGCCGTCGGACGAGGCCGAGGTCATCGGCCTGATCTACGCGATCAGCATCGACGACGATCCGCTGGTGCGCCAGCTTATTCTGGCGAACAACATGAACCAGGCCACTACGCGTGACCAGCGCGAGAACCGGATGGTCCCGGTCGAGATCAGCGTCGTGAACATCGGCTATATCCAGGCCGGGCGCGTGTATCACAACCTGCCGCCGCGCCCGCCGCTCAGCCTGGACCCGGTTCAGTTGTGCGACGACGAGTCCACCCGGCAGTTCACGTCACGCTTTGACTTCCTGCGGCTGGTGCTCAACACCAACGAGGTTCCGACCGAGGAACTGGTCGCGGCGGCGCTGCTGCACGCGGCAGCCGCCCGCCCCCAGTCGCAGCGGTACGATTTCCTGGTTGCGGCGGGGCGTCAGCTAGCCGGGCTGCTGGCGCACGATCTGCCGCGCCTGCAACACCTGCTGCGCCTGATCAGACCGGCGTAGGGTTCGGCTCTCCCGCCGGGGCGCCTGCCGTTTTGCCGGGATCGCGCATGATGTAGTACCAACCCGCGAGCCACAGTGCGAAGGGATAGAGTAGATCGGCGGTCGCCCACTCTGGCCCGCCCGAAGCGCGCAGTAGGGGAGTAAGCGTCGTCAGAAAGATCAGCACGCCCAGCCAACGGTTCCGGCTGGCGATCAGCAGGTAGGCCGGAACAAGATAGATCAGGTGGTTGCCGACGACATACGGGCTAACGAGCAAGTTGGTCGTCAGCGCCAGGATGAGCACGTGCTCGGTCAGGCCCGCGCGATAGGCAAAAACCAGGGCCGCGATCACCAACAGGGCAGCGACCGGCCAGAACAGTTCTGCGAGCAGCCCGGCCTGATCCAGCGCCCGCCAGATGGTTACTGACAGATAGCGCGGGGGGCCGTAGACCCGGTGGTTCTCGATGTAGCGCAGCGGCCAGTCGGGGCCAACGATCAACAGGCTGAGCGCGAATGAGATCGCCGGGATGGAAACGACGCGCAGCAGGTCGCGCCGGTCCCAGTAGCGCACGGCAAGCAGGTACACGGCAACCACAAGCAGCAGATTGTTGGGCTTAATCGCGATAAACCATAAGCCCCAGGACAGCACATAAGGCCGGTGATTTCGCACGCCCAGCCAGCCGAGCAGCACGCCGAACAGCGCCAGAGCGTCCACCTGCCCGCGGAACAGCACATCGACGGTGTGCAGGTTCACCATGCTGAGCACGGCGAACAAGGGCGGGATACGGCGCGCCGCCTGAAGAAAGAACGATGTGCTGGCGATAATGCTGAGTGACAGCGTATTGAGCACAGCCTGGCCCAGCGAGAACGACAGCAGCCCAAGCGGCACCAGAATCAGCAGCGTCCACGGGGCGTTGTAAAAGCCGAGACTGGCTTCGTCGTACAACCGCGTCTCGCCACTCAGGAAGCTGCGCGCGACCGGGCGAAACGTGAAGTAGTAGTCCACGCCGTCCGGCCACCACAGCGCAAAGCTCGCGACCAGCAGCAGCGCGGCCAGCGCCAGAAAGAGTCGGAACGGAAGGCAGACTGGCCGCGAGCCTTCATCGTTGCCACCGGGTAAATAAGCATGATCGAGGCGTAGTCTATAGGATTCACCGTTAGGCTGCAACTGCGCTGATCGCCTGCTACAATGCAATCTCAATTCGTATTTCGCGCGGACTGCGGTATAATTAATTAGAACTAAAGTTCTAACTCTGCCAGGGAGAGAGCAATGACACCAGGCG
>JADLHR010000048.1 GCA_020848665.1 Anaerolineae bacterium | reverse complement strand
TTGATCCGCGAGCATGGCCCGGTCGAGCAGGTGGAGATCGCGACCGATCTGCCGGTCCCGGAGCCGGGGCCGGGCGAGGTGCGGCTGCGCGTGCGGGCCGCCGCGCTCAACTACCTCGATATCTGGGTGCGCAACGGCTGGCCGGGCATCAAGCTGATGTACCCGCACATTCTCGGCGCAGACGCCGCCGGGACGATCGACGCGCTGGGTCCGGGCGTGACGGGCTGGGACACCGGGATGCGCGTAGGAGTGGACCCGACGCTGTCGTGCGGCGAGTGCGAGTTCTGCCGCGCCGGGTGGGAAAACCGCTGCGCTCACTTCCGTCTGCTGGGCGAACACGTCAGCGGGACCTTCGCGGAATACATCGTCATCCCGGCGCGCAACCTGATCGCCCTGCCCGATCATGTCTCGTTCGCCGAAGCAGCGGCGGCCTCGCTGGTATTCGTCACAGCCTGGCACAGCCTGATCACGCGCGCTGCTCTGCGCCCCGGCGAGACGGTGCTGATCATCGGCGCGGGTGGCGGCGTCAACACCGCCAGCCTACAGATCGCGAAGCTGACCGGCTGCACGGTGTTCGTCGTCGGCAGCAGCCAGGACAAGCTGGCGAAGGCCCAGGCGCTCGGCGCGGACGCCATCATCCCGCGTGACGTGGAAGGCGGCTGGTCGCGCGCGGTCTACCAGCTTACGGCCAAGCGCGGCGTCGATGTGGTGGTCGATAACGTTGGCGCGCCAACGGTCAACGACAGCCTGCGCGCCCTGGCGCGCGGCGGGCGAATGGTCACGGTCGGCAACACCGGCGGGCCGAGGGTCGAGATCGACAACCGCCTGATGTTCGGCAAGCACCTGTCGATCCTGGGCAGCACGATGGGGCCGCACCGCGATTTTGTGGCCGTGATGCGGCTGCTGTTCAAGGGCAAGTTGAGCGCGGTAATCGACGCGACGTACCCGCTGGACGAGGTGCGGGCGGCGATGGCGCGCATGGAAGCGGGCGACCTGTTCGGCAAGGTGGTGCTGGAGCTGTAGCAGACGATGTGTAAGCATCCCACTCCCTTCATAATCCCCCGCGTGCTGATCGTGGCGCGCAGGTGTGCCTTCCGGCACCTGCGCGGCGGAAGGGCCGCGCTTATAATAGATTTCGTGCAAATTTTCACAAAGTGAATACCGGACCCCGGCGAGGCGCGGCATGGCGATTTCTTCCCTGAAACTGGCCCTGATCAACACCAACGGCGCGTACTACCCGCAGCACGAGCCGTTTGATTTCCTGCACCGGCAGTTCGACACCATCGAGGACGCGCTGGCCCTCGCAGAGCGGTACCAGCACCGCCGCGACCGGCACCGCGAATGGCACACCCGCGAGGCGCGGTTGTGGGAAGGACAGGACGCCAAGCGCACCGCCCTGGCGCTGGAGCGGATGCCGCATCTGCCCGGCGCGGACGCGCTGATCGGTGCGCTGCGCGCGGCGGGCGTGGCAATCGCGCTGTTCAGCGACGGGTTCGACTTGCAGATCGGGCCACTGGCCGAGGCGATCGGCGCGCGCTTTGTCTTCGCCAACACGCTGTTCGTGGAAGACGAGGCGCTGACCGGCGAAGTCGAGCTGACCTTCGACCCGGTGCAGAAGGGTGCGCTGGCCGATCAGGCGCTGGCGGCGCTCGGCGCGGCGCCGGACGAGTGTATCGCGCTGGGCTGCGCGCTCTCGGACGTGCAGTTGTTCGAGCGGGCCGGGTGGAGCGCGGCGATCGCGCCCTACGACGAGCGCGTGATCGCGGCGGCGACGGTCGCGCTGTCAGAGCCGGACCTGCGCCCGCTGTTACCTCACCTGGCGCGGCTGATCGGGGCTGCGTAATCCCCGTCTTTCTTCCTCTTTCCGCTGGCGGAAAAGGGCCAGAGGCGAGGCGCCGGGCGCCGGGCAAGGCCGCAAAAGAAAAGACGGGAGAGCAGCTGCTCTCCCGTTGTGATTCCGGCGACGCGCGCAGGGTGCGTCAGACGATTTGCAGCGCGAAAGCGCCCTGGTCCCAGGCGTCCAGGCCGTCGAGCGTGACCTCGCCATCAAAGGTCTTAACGTTGACATGCAGGTTGATGGCGAAGCTGCACCGCGACTCGCCCTGGAGCATCTGGGCGAAGGTGTTGGCGAGGCTGACGCCGACCGGCAGCACGTTGTGCGAGACCGGGCTGAGATCGGTGAAGACCGGGTTGACCAGCGAGCCGACATTGATCGGGCTGGGGCCGATACCGCGCCGCCACCACAGGTTATGATCGAGCAGGAACATTGGGTTCGGGTGATAGGCGTAGTAGCTGGCGCTGAGAGTCGCCCCGGCGTTGCCTTCCAGGAACAGGCAGTTCTCGTTGAACTCGACGCCATTCAGGCGCAGGTTAACGATGCGCGCCTCGGCGTGACGGTTGTCCCACCACAGCATGTGCGTCAGCGCGGCGAAGGGCACGACCGCAGTCGGACCGAACTCCTGGAACCAGCGGCGGAAGGTGAACGGCGCATCGGCGCCAGGGCCGGGCGTCCCGGCGGGTTTAAGCTGCTGGCCCGCGTTGTTAAAGACTTCAAGCGTCAACAGGTAACGCCCTTCGGGGAAGTCGGTCGTGTCGAGATAGCCGTGATACTGGCCGCTCTGCCAGTCGGCATCGGCGTCGTAGGGGATGCGGTACAGGTTATCCTGCCCGCCCACGCTCACCGGGCCGAGCGACTCCGGCACGACATCACCGCCGCCGGTGTAGCGTTTCCACGACAGGCCCGCCGACAGGTAGGTACGGACCCCCACTGGTGCGCCGGTGTTGTCAGCAGCGATCACGCTGATGCGGTAGAACTGCGCCCCGGCGCCCTTCAGCGGTTCGCTGAAGGCGTAGCGCAGCTTGAGCGTACCGCCCCAGTTCCGGTTCTTGGGCTTGCCGAGCGCGTCCGCCGCAAGAGGCACCGGGAACGCCAGCCCGTCGTTGTAAGCGGGCGCAGCGACGCGATCCCAATCGGTGGCATCGGGTGTCTTCAGGTTGAAGCTGCCGGTGTCGCCGATGTCCTGCAGCAGGGCGAAGGCGCCCTCGCCGGGGAAGTCATTGTGGCGACAGCCCTGCGCCAGCGGGTGATAGGAAGTCAGGGTCGGCTCGTCGCCATAGTGGAACCACTGGTTGGCAGCCAGACCGTTGTAGATCGTGATCACCAGCCCGCCGATATTCTGCCTGACGACAAACGCGTACTCGTCGTGGCAGCGCGGCAGCAGGAAACGCAGCGGCTCGCGCCAGCAGATGTCAAAGTCCCCATTTGGCCGGATGCCGCCCTGGGCGACCTTGACCGGCGTTCCGCACGAAAACAGGCTGAGCAGATAGGGGCGATCCTGGACGTAGGCGGCGACTTCGGCGCGCGGCAGGCTGCGGAGCGCGGCCAGATCGCGCGGGGCGTTAAGCGCCACCTCGTCCAGCGCACCTTCGCGGATCAGGGGCATGCGCTCTGGCAGCGGGTCCGGGATCGGGCGCGGCGGCCAGATGATCTCCGGCGGATCCGGCAGTTTCGGGATCAGATCATCGAGAATGTCCACCAGCTCCGGCAGGCGCGGATCGTCGATGATCCAGGGGCGGATACAGCAGGTGCGGCGATAGACCTCGACAATGCCATCGCAGACGATCTCGCAGCGCCAGGGCGGGATTAGCGCGCTGATCGACGGCTTGGCGATCAGCGCATCCGCGACCGACGCCTTGAGCGTCGCCGATGCGAGCGAAAGCGGCTCCGTCGCCGCGACATACTGGCGGGCCGTGAAGCGCGGCAGAGTCGTATTGAGCACCAAGTCGCGGATCGGCCAGGGGAAGCGGCGACAGCGGCGGACCCGCCCGCCGACGCAGCGCGTCACGAACAGAAACGGCTCCCACTGGCGGCGCGGCAGGTCAATCTCTGCCCGCTCCTTGAGTTGGTCGAGCAAGCGATTGGCGCGGTAGCTGACCAGGCTTTGGCGGTCGAGGGACGCGAAGTCCTCGGTCAGAGGGCCGAGCGCGATGCGATGGGCCTCCTTAAGCACGTTTTCGGGCAGATCAAATGCGCCTTCGGCGTCCACCCGGTCACTGTAGATCGGCTCTCCGGCGCGGTTGAGCACGTACACGCCGATCTCAGGCCGCTCGTCGCCCGGCCGGAAGTCGATCAGGTTGACGCGGGGTTTGGCGCCCCGCCCGCGTGAGGATTTTCGGGTTTCGCCCATAGGTGCCTCCGGTGCGTATTCAGGCGGACGATAGAGCCTTACGAACTTGCAGGACTATTCAGAATTCCTCTATCAGAATCAATCCGGAGCGCTGCGGATTATCACAGAGGGATGGAGCGCACCGGAATCCGCGAGGTGTGCCCTCGTCGCACCGAGTCCTGCTGCCAGATCAGAGTGTTCCGGAGTAGAATGGAGTCAGGTTTCGTTCTTTCCTCGGAGTGCCTGCCCGGTGGATATTCGCCCGATTCAATCCGACGCAGATTTTCCCAGCGTCGTCGCGGTGCTGAATGCGTTTGAAACGATCCCCGTCACCCTGACGCAGTTCAAAGGCTGGCTTGAAAACGCTATCCCCGATCGGATATGTCGACGAAGGGTCGCCGTCGACCCGCAGGATCACGTTATCGGCTACAGCGTGATCGTCCGCGAAAGCTATATGCCTGAGGGTCAGTTTTCGGTCTGGGTGGGTGTCCATCCGGCGAGCCGTGGAGCCGGAGCCGGCGCCATGCTCTACGAGGATGCAGCGTCATTTCTTCGTGAGCAAGGCGCCACCAGCTTGAGAAGCGAAGTGCGTGACGACGGCCTCGAATCCCTACAGTTTGCCGAACATCGGGGATTTCACGTGCATCACCACACGTTTGAGTCCGTGCTCGACCTCACGACGTTTGACGAAAGGGCTTATCGCTCCTTGCTGACTGCTGTCGAAGCATCCGCTATTCGGCTGTGTTCAGTGGCTGACTTTTCCGACACGCCTGAGGCGCGGCGCAAGCTTTATGAACTGAATCGGGTGACCGGTTTGGACGAGCCAGACTCCGATGGAACGTCGATGCCATTTGAAGACTTTGAGAAATGGATTTGTAACGCTGAATGGTACCGTCCGGACGGGCAGTTGATCGCAGTTGATGGGGGGGCATGGGTCGGTCTAGCCGCGGTCAGGCTCGTGCCCGAAACTGAGGAAGCGTATAACCTGATGACCGGCGTTCTGCGGTCCTATCGGGGGCGTAAGATCGCCCAGGCGTTGAAGCTGCGCGCTATCCACTATGCGCGACAGCACGGTTGTCGCGCTCTTCGGACGAACAACGATTCGCAGAATATCCCTATGCTCGCGATCAATCAGAAACTGGGTTACCAGCCCCGGCCCGGAAAGTATATCCTGTGTGGTTCGCTCATCTGAGGTTTCTCCCTATCAAGCGCAGACATCGCCCTGGTGATCGGACTGCATCACAAGTCACACGTCCTTGCAGCTCACACAGAGCAAGCCCACCAGCACGAAGCTCGACAACCCGTGGACACCGACCTTCCGGGCGCAGTGCGTTGAACATGACACTGGAAATGTACCCAAACTCCAAACCACTGCGCTTGACATGAATAGAACATGTGTGCTATCATGAGAGAGTATCAAGAAGAGGAAACTATGATCGCGCAGCAACGCTGCCCGTGGGGCACGACCGATCCGCTGTACCTCACCTATCACGACGAGGAATGGGGTGTGCCGGTCCATGACGATCGCCGGCTGTTCGAGATGCTGATCCTCGAAGGCGCGCAGGCCGGGCTGAGCTGGCTGACGATCCTCAAGCGGCGCGAGGGCTATCGCCGCGCGTTCGACGGCTTTGACCCGGCACTCGTCGCGCGCTACGACGACGCCCGGATCGCGGCGCTGCTGGCCGATCCAGGTATTATCCGCAACAAGCTCAAGGTTCGCGCCACCGCGACGAATGCCCGCGCCTTTTTGGAGGTGCAGGCGGAGCACGGCTCGTTTGACGCGTACATCTGGCAGTTCGTGGGCGGCGCGCCCCGGCAGAACGAATTCGCGGAGTTGAGTCAGATTCCCGCCGAGACGCCCGAAGCGCGCGCCATGAGCAAGGACTTGCTGGCGCGCGGCTTCAAGTTCGTCGGCCCGACGATCTGCTACGCCTTCATGCAGGCGTGCGGCCTGGTGAACGATCATCTGGTGACGTGTTTTCGCTATAATCAGGTGCAAGATCAACGCGCGAAAACCTGAATTCGGGATGGGGGAACGATGGAAGCACGCCGGGCGGACCCGATCCGTCTGATCGCGCTGCGGTTGCGCCAGGACGAGCTGCGCAACGTCACGCGCCGCCCGACCGTCAGCGAGGCGTTTCGGGTGACGATCGAATACCACGACGGTCGCTTTCCGAACCAGGTCGCCACGCTGACGCGCGGCCACGCTTCCGGCGGCGCGCTCAAAGTTGTCTACGACAAGCCCGGCAAGCAGGTCTACTTCGATTATCCGGTCGCGCCGGAACGCTACCAGGCGCTGGTCACTGCGCTGCGCCGCATGAAATTCGACAGCCTGGACGACCAGCCAGAAGTCCCGTTCTTCGGCGTCGATCTGTGGCTGGTCGAGCGGGCGTCGGGCAGCTACTATCACGACGTGGTGCTCTCGCCTGACAGCGCGCGCGGCTTCTACCGCGAGCTGCTCCTCGCCATCCAGCAGCATCTCAAAGAAGCGATCCGTACAATCGTCCCGTGAGCGAGGCATTTACCGGGCGCCATGTTAAGATCGAGCGAGATGCGGATCGGCGCGCTGGCGCTTAGAGGCAGCGAAATGAAGCCCCTGACCGAAACAGAAGTGAAGATCGCCGTCGTGGACCTGGACTCAGTCCGCAAGCGGCTGGAAGTGGCGGGCGCTGCGCTGCGCGCGCCGCGTGTTTTTGAGCGCAACATCCGCTATGAGGACGAGGCCGGATCGCTGACGCCAAACGACATCGTGCTGAGGTTGCGGCAGGATACGGCCGCACGCCTGACGTACAAGGCGCCGCCAGACGTGGATGCCGCGCTGCCCGCGAACGTCCGCACGCGCTTCGAGGCCGAGGTGACGGTCAGCGACTTCGACACGATGGACATCATTCTGC